>USSI01000040.1 GCA_900557315.1 uncultured Butyricicoccus sp.
TCCCTGCCGGTCACGCCCGCCTTGCAGCACGCAATGCCCGCAAGCTGGGCGTTCAGCACTGTGTCATACACGGTCTGCATCTCGTCGGTCACATGGCCGACCGCAACCGTGCGCGTCATGTCCGAGCAGTAGCCGTCCACAATGCAGCCGAAGTCCATGGTGACGAAATCGCCCGCCTGGATTGCCTTATCGGCCGGCACGCCGTGCGGCTTGGAACTGTTCGCGCCCGAAACCACGATCGGGTCGAACGACATATTCTCCGCGCCGTAGTGCAGCATCAGATAGGTCAGCCGCGCGGCGATTTCCTTTTCGGTCACGCCCACCTTGATGTCGTTTAACACTTCCTCGAGCGCCTGCTCCGCGATGCGCTGCGCGGCGACGATCTTGCCGACCTCGCCGTCCTCCTTGCAGATGCGCAGGCGCTCCACGCCATCCTCCAGCCGCACCGCCGTCGCGTGCAGCGCGGACGCCCACGCCATATATTCCGCATAGGTCAGCGTGCGGTCCTCCAGCGCAACCTTTTTCACGCCGTCCTGCCCGATCAGTTCGTTGATGGCCGCGGTATAGCTTTTGCCGCTGATCTCGCGCACCTCAAAGTCCCCGATCGCGGCGCGCGCCGCCTCGACATAGCGGAAATCCGTGTAAAACACCGCCTGCTTCGCGGAAAGGTAAACCGCGCCCGCGGTCGAGTGGAACCCGGTCGCATAGCGGCGGCTGATTTCGCTGGTCAGCACCAGCGCGTCATACGGCGCTTCCAGCAGCAGGGAACGCAATTCGTCTCGTTTCATTGCAACCGCCTCACCCGATAATTGCCTTGACCGCATCCACGGCCAGCAGATAACTGTGCTTGCCAAAGCCCGCGATCACGCCCGCGCACACCGGCCCGATGACCGACTTGTGCCGGAACTCCTCGCGCGCGTGCACATTGGACATATGCACCTCCACGCAGGGCAGGCGCACCGCCGCAATCGCGTCGCGAAGCGCATAGCTGTAATGCGTGTATGCCCCCGCGTTGATAATGATCGCATCGCAGTCCTCGCGCGCCGCATGGATGCGGTCGATCAGCGCGCCCTCGGAATTGGACTGGAACACCGTGCACTCCATGCCCAGATACTGGCATTTGTTGACCACTTCGGCATTGATCGAGGCCAGCGTGTCCGTACCGTAAATCCCCGGCTCGCGCAGGCCGGTCAGGTTGAGGTTGGGTCCGTGGATCAGCAGCACTTTTTTCATAGCGTTATCTCCTTTTTATAGCATTCCATCATGGTCACCGCGTCTTCGGCCTGGGTGCCTGCGGATTCGCAGATAAAGGTCGGCGCATAGCCGCGCGCCGCAGTTTCCTGCGCAACGGGCAGGAAATCCGGCCCGAATACGGTGTCCGCAAAGGTCAGGTGGCGCACCTCGCCCTTGGCGTTATATTCGATATGCGAAAAATGCGCGTGCATGATGCGGGTGCGCTCGACGCCGATGGTGTTCTCCATCAAATCGAACAGGCGCGCAACGTCCTCTCTGGTGGACAGGCCGCCGTTCATGCGGCAGTTGAGGTGCCCGAAGTCGATGCAGGGCAGCAGGCGGTCGTCCGCCGCGACCAGCTCGCACACCTCCTCCGCCGAACCGAGCACGCTTTTCTTGCCCATGGTCT
The DNA here is from genome assembly GCA_900557315.1 of uncultured Butyricicoccus sp. Classification (GTDB taxonomy): domain Bacteria; phylum Bacillota; class Clostridia; order Oscillospirales; family Butyricicoccaceae; genus Agathobaculum. The sequence continues at coordinate 1,643 of USSI01000040.1, forward strand.
CAAGGCAGATCGTGCAGCCGGTCAGGTGCGCCTCGTCCAGCGCGCGCAGGATGTTTTTCACGTTTTCATGTGTGTTGCGCATGGCGCGCTCGCGCGTCAGCTTGCCCTGCCCGCCGCAGTGCACCACCATGCGCGTGGCGCCCAGCGGCACGGCCAGCCGCGCGGTTTCGAGCACATAGCCGACGTTTTTCTCCATCCGCTCGTCCTCCTCGGACGAAAGGTTGATGAAATACGGCGCGTGGATGCTCATCTGGATGCCGTTTGCGCGCGCCGCCGCGCCGATTTTCAGCGCGGTTTCCTCCCCGCAGCGCACGCCGCGGCCGCACTGGTATTCAAACGCGGTCAGCCCTTTGGCGGCGAGCCATGCGGGCGCGTCCTCGCTTTTCCTGTACCCTTCCGCGGCAAAGGACTCGGAATTACCCGCCGGGCCGAATTTTGCTTCACTCATGGCGCGCCCTCGCTTCCATCCGTTGTTTGCCGCGCGCGATGAACCCGCGCTCGATCTGGTAGCGCACGTTCACCCAGAAAAAGCGGCGGTCGAGCGTCTCCACATAGCAGGTCAGCGCGCCCACGCGGTTGCCGCCGAACACATCGGTAAAAATCTGGTCGCCCACGACCGCGATCTGCTCCAGCGGCAGCCCCAGCCGCTCCGCCGCGCGGCGGAACCCCGCGGAAAACGGCTTGCCCGCCTGGCTGATGAAGTCCGCGCCGAGCGCACGGCAGAACTTGCCCACGCGCGCTTCCCGGTTGTTGGAAAACACCAGCACCTTCAGCCCCGCGTCATGCAGCGTGCGCACGAACGGCGTCAGCTCCTCGGGCGGCAGCGCCGCCTTGTGCGAGGCCATCGTGCCGTCCAGGTCGATCAGCACGCCGCGCACGCCGTGCTTTTGCAGCAGCGCCGGGGAAATATCGTAAATCGAGTCGAATACATAATCGGGAATCAGTTTGCTCATTGCCTCACTCCTGCGTTCTCACTTTGGCAGATGCCACATATAGTGTAATAGAATTTGTCCAAAAAGTCCAGAGCGGCGCCGTACCATCCGCCGTGCGCCGCCGAGCACAAGGGAGTCGATCATGATGGTATATACGAAAAATCTGGTTCTGGTATGCACCGGCCGCGACGCGGTCCGCGCGGCGAAACAGGGGATGCCTGTGCTGCATCTCTGCCTTGGCATCACGCCCACAGGCGCGCTGCAGCGCCTGCAGCTTCCGACTGCCGAAACGCGCTGTCTGCTTGGCCTGTGCGACCCGCCGCGCGACCTCGCGGACTGCAATGCAGACAGGCTTGCTTCGGACCTGGTGTTCGAAGCGCGGCGCACGGGCGCGCCCGGCGTGTTCGCGGACTTTGAGCACGACACCCCGCAGGGCCGCCGCCTGCTCGCGGCGTTCGACAAGGCGCTGCACGAAGCGGACATCCCGTTTTACGTCCCGCTCGCCTGCGGGCGCGCGCTGACGCACGCGGTGCTGACCACGCCGACCGCACTCTCCGGCGGCAGCCTGACCGCGTACATCTCCTCTTTGCAGGGGATTTACGGCGCGGCGCGCATCGCTGCGTTTCTGCAGCCGGTCTCGCAGGATTTCACCCTGCCATCCGCCTCCCCGAACGGGAAAACGCTCACGCAGACCGAACGCGAATCCCTGCTCGCGCGCACCGGCTCGCAGACCTTTTTCTCGCGCGAGCTGTGCGCCAAATATTTCACCTATACCGACAGCGACAACCGGGCGCATTTCGTGCTGTTTGACGACCCTTCCACGCTCGAGGCCAAGCTTGCCCAGCTGGCGGGCTGCGGCGTGCAGACCGTGTTTGCGCTGTTCCCGGACGCCGAAATGCTGCTCAATCCGTCGTGATTGGGGCGGTTTTCGCGCGCACCAGCCCAATCAGGTCGGCGGGCGCGCACTCGATCTGGTAGCCGATCTTGCCCGCGGACACGATCACGGACGGCAAACCGGATACGCTCTCGTCAAATACGGTCGGGAATGCCTTTTTCATGCCCACCGGCGAGCAGCCACCGCGCACATAGCCGGTCAGGCCCAGCAGTTCCTTGACATGCACCATTTCGACCGACTTTTCGCCCGCCGCCCTGGCCGCCTTTTTCAGGTCAAGCTCTTTTGCCACCGGGATGACGAACACGTGGTATCCGCCCGATTTCCCCCGGGCGACCAGTGTCTTGAACACCTGCGCGACGTTCTGCCCCAAAAGCTGCGCTACGGTTACGCCGTCCACGGCGTCCTTTCCGTGCGGGTATTCATGCGCGGTGTAGGCGATCTTATGCTGCTCGAGCACGCGCATCACATTGGTTTTATCCGAAGCCATTTTTCTCGCTCCCATCTGCATTTTATACAGATATTATAACTTTGATTTGTGCAATAAGCAAGAAATATCAGGAGGGTCCCTCCCTATGGAGAAACCCTCCTGTTTTCTGCCGCCTGTTACTGCGGCCGCGCAATTACAATACGGATCCGCCCGCCGTCCCGGGTGTCTTCGTCATAGTAGCACGTGATCGTATACGAGTCGAAGTTGTTCCGCAGTTCGGTCAGGGAAAGCAGGCTGTACTGCGAATTCTGGTACAGGTACACGGCGCAGTCGTCTGCAAACAGCCAGCTTTCGTCATCCTTTGTCACGCCAAGCTGGGTAATCGCATCCGGGTTTTTGATCTGGTCTAAGGTGCGCACCGCGGAAAGCTGGCCGTTTTCGATTGTCAGCCGCGACGGGCCGCTGGTCACATTCAGGATTTTACCGTTTGTGGTAACCGTCTGCTTCTCCCCGCCCAGCAGATAGGTGTAGCTGCCGGACAGGCTCATCTCGTTGGACTGCTCGCTGACACTGGTCAGGATACCGTATTCATACAAATCGCCTGTGAAGTCGCGCAGGATCAGGTCGGTGATCTCCCCCGCATCGTTTGCAGCATAATAGCGCACGTCGGACGAATCGAGCACCGCCCCGTTCAGGCGGGAATAGTACACACGGACCGCACCTGTGTCGTTGACATCCAGGATGCGCACATCCTTGGCCATTGTCCGGCTGCCGATCGAATAGCCGGATACCGTGCCGCTCAGCGAGTTCGAACGCAGGATAGAAACATCGGTTTCGGCAGAACCGAAACCGATGGAAACCAGGTCGCCCTCTTCGATCGAGGTCTTGTCGCAGGGATAGACATAGCTTGCGCCGTCCGTCGCCGTGACCGTGATGGTGCGCGCGGTGTAGGCATTGCCGACCGCGTTGTAATAGGTGCCCGTCCCCGTGGCCGTCACCACACCGGCAACGCTCACCGCATAATCCTCCGCCGGCAGGGCCGCAGCCACCTTTCCGTCCCTGCCGAGCAGCAGGGTCACGATGTCGCCGATGTTCAGGCCGCCGAGCGTGGACAGTTCGAACGCCGCTTCGCTTGTCTCGATCTCATAGGATACGCCCGCCACCGTTACCGAGGTAGGCGACGTCGCCGAGGGGTCCGCGGACTGGTAGGTGCCGGTCACGGCATTGGCATAGGCCCAGATGGTCGAGTCGTTATAATAAATCACGTCATACGCCGCGATGGCGTCCGCCGAAGAGGCATAGCCGTTGCGGTACACCGTCTTGTTTTCGCCTGAAACGATATCGGACAGGCTTCCGGTCACCACATAGGGGCCCTGCATGGTATCCGAAACCATGCCCAGATAGTCGATCTCGTCGTTATCGTTGAGCGTGTAACCGAGTGTCTGCGCGTAAACCTGTCCGTCCTTTGTCTCCGTGTTCAGCAGGTTGTAGAACAGGTACATCATGTTCCGGCGGGTCATGGCCGTGCCCTGGGTCGCCGTGATTTTGGCGTCCAGCCCAAGCGACTCATACAGCGCCAGCTGGCCATACGGATACGAGCCGGAAAAGTCCTCGGTCGTGTAGCCGAGCAGCTTGAGCACACCGGTCGCCGCCTCCTCGAGCGTGACCGTATTGTCCGGCTTATAGCTGCCGTCCAGATAACCCGACAGCCAGCCCTGCTGCACGGCGGTCTTGATATAGCCCGCCGCCCAGTGGGTATAGGGCACATCCTTAAAAGGCGACGAGTTGGACGCGCCGGCGACCTTGTCCTTGTAAGAGGACGCGGCCACCAGCATTTTGGCGTACTCGGCACGGGTGACCGTGTTTCCCAGGTTCATGTTGCCATTTGCATCGCCCACCATAATGCCGGTGGAGCGGATAACCTGCTCGATCACGCTGTCCGACGCCTCGGATGCGGCAAACGCCGCGGGAGCGCTGCCCAGCAGCACTGCCGCCGCAAGCAGCAGGGAAAGTAATTTTTTCTTCAAGGTCATATCCTCCTTTTTAACGCGCTGTTACGCTGCTGCCCGCCGTGCGGGCGAGGGGGGGGTATCCAAAACGGTTTCCTCGGGAACCGTTTCGGTATCTAAGGGGGACAGCGTCCCCCCTTAGAGGTTTTTTAGTCGTACCGCAGCGCGTCGATCGGGTTGAGCTTCGCCGCCTTGTTGGCCGGCATAAACCCGAAAAACACGCCGATGAACACACTTACGCCAAAGCTCAGCCCAACCGCCGACACACTCGGCTGCGCGTCGATACCGATCACCTGCCCGAGTGCAACTGCCACGATTGCGCCGAACACAATCCCGATCACGCCGCCAAGCGCCGAGGTCGTGCCCGCCTCGATGACGAACTGCCGCATGATGTCCCGCTTTTTCGCGCCGAGCGATTTGCGGATGCCGATTTCGCGCGTGCGCTCGGTGACCGATACGAGCATGATGTTCATGATGCCGATGCCGCCGACAAGCAGGCTGATGCCTGCGATGCCGACCAGCACCATGGTCATCATCGAGGTCATCTCCTCCATGGAATCCACGATCTCCTGCATATCCGAGATGGTGTAAAAGTCCTCGTTCTCAAACACGGCGTACAGTGCGTTGTCGATCAGGGTCGTGCCCTGCGTGTTGAGGGAGGAATCCCAGGTGGCAAAGGTATAGGTTGAAATTTCGCCGAAGCTGATTTTGGCGGCCGTTGTGTACGGCAGATAGATGCAGTCGTCCGAAGAGCCTTCGGTCGAGTCGTCCTGCTGCTCGATCACGCCGACCACGGTCAGGGCGTTGCCGTTGACCTTGATGCTCTGCCCGACCGCATTTCCGCCCAGCATATTGGCCACATAGGTACCGACCACCGCAATCTTGCTCCGTGCCTCCAGATCGGCATAGCTGATGAAACGCCCCTCCTGCAGGGCATACCCGTTGATCTCCGCGTACTGCTCGGATACGCCGCTGACCGAGGTCGAGCCAAAGCTGTCCGAATCCGTGCCGGACTTGACCGTGCCCATGATGCTTACCGTCGGGCTCATGCCCATGAACACATCCGTATTCTCCTCGTACAGGGCATACATATCGTCCACGTCCACCGTGCGCGAGGAACCGCGCCCAGTGACGTTCACGGTCAGCATATTGGTACCCATATCCTCGAACATCGAGGTGACCTCGCCCGTCATGCCCTGCATGAGCGAAACCAGGATAATCACTGAGCCGACGCCGATGATGATGCCCAGCATGGTCAGGAAGGCACGCATCTTGCTGCCCGCCAGGCTTTTGAGCGCCAGCTTGAACGCCTGTGTAAATCCCATCCGTCAGTCTCCTCTCGGGAATGCCTCGCGCGCCGGGCCGTCGAAAATGATTTTCCCATCCGCCACGCGCACGACCCGCTTTGCCTCCTGCGCAATGCTGTTATCATGCGTAATCAGGACGATGGTATTGCCCTCGTCGTTGAGCTTGCGCAGGAAATCCAGCACCTCGCGGCTGGTGCGTGAGTCGAGCGCGCCGGTCGGCTCGTCGGCCAGGATGACCGAAGGGTCTCCCGCAAGCGCCCGTGCAATCGACACGCGCTGCTGCTGACCGCCGGACAGCTGGCTGGGCAGGTTTTTTTCCTTGCCCGCAAGCCCGACGCGCGCAATCTGGTACCGCGCCCGCTCGGCGCGCTCCTCCGCCGGCACGCCCGCGTACAGCAGCGACAGCTCGACGTTTTCCTGTACATTCAGTTTGGGGATCAGGTTGTACTGCTGGAAAATAAAGCCCAGCGTTTTGTTGCGGATTTCCGCCTGTTCATCATCGGTCAGTTCGGACACGTCCTCACCGTCCAGGAAATACTGCCCGCTGGTCGGCACATCCAGACAGCCGATGATGTTCATGAGCGTACTTTTGCCCGAGCCGGACTGCCCGACAATAGCGACGAATTCACCCTTGCATATTTTGAGCGAAACGCCGTCCGAGGCATACACCTCGGTATCGCCCATGTGGTAGATTTTATAGATATCGCGCAGCTCGATCAGCGGTGTCCCGGCTGCGGCCTGCTCTGTTTTCATCACGGCATACCGCCTCCGCCGCCAGAAGGCATACCGCCGCCTCCGCCGCCGGAGGGCATGCCGCCGCCCATATCACCGGAAGGCATGCCGCCGCCCATATCACCGCCGGGCATCATGCCCATCTCCCCCTCTTCGCCGGAGGATTCGCGCACAGTTTCGGGCACATAGACGATATCTCCCTCTTCAATGCCGGAGACAATCTCAATATAGCTGTCATCCGACAGGCCGGTCTCCACCTCGACGGCTTTCCATCCGTCCGGCAGCAGCGTGCCGTTTACCATGGTCCCGTCTGTGTTGGTCGCCGTTTCATCCTTGACATACACGATATCCCCGCGCTGCACCGCAGAAATCGGCACCGCGACCGCGTTTTCCGCCTCATCGACCACGATGGTCGCATCCACGTTCATGCCGGGCAGCAAATCCTCGGGCGGGTTGTCGATCTGTACGGTCACCGGATAGGTGGTCACGCCGTTCGAGGTCGTACCCGCAACCGAAACCTTGGTGACCACACCTTCGATCGTACCCATTTCCTCGAGCGAGTCGCAGGTGATCTCCACCGTCTGCCCGACCTCAACCTGATTGATGTCCAATTCATCAAGCGACATGTCAAAGGTCAGGTAAGACAGGTCATAAATGACTGCAAGCGTGGTCTGGCCGTTGGTTGCGTCCAGCGTGTCGCCTACCTTGGTGTTCTTGGTGATGACCGTACCGTCAATCGGGGCAGTAATGGTATAATCGTCCAGCTGCTGCACGGTGTTCTCATAGGACATCTGGGACTGCTGGAGCGACAGGCGGCTGTTCTCAACCTGCTGCTCTACCGAAGACGAGGACAGCGTCGCCACCACCGTACCGGCCGACACCTGCGAGCCTTCGCTCACGTTCAGGCTGGTTACCGTACCTGAGGCATCGGTGGTGATGGTGGATTCACTGCGGTAAGTAAAATTCGCGCCCTGGTTGCAGGCCACGCCGCCCACGGTCGCCGTCGCTGTGGATGTGGTGGACAGGCCGCCCGGATTGTTCACCTGGATCGTCACATAGCGCACGATCTGGTAACCGTCGAGCACCGTATCCGCCGCATCAATCGCGGTGACCGTGCCGGTCAGCGTCTCAAACGAGCTGTCCATGGTGACGGTGGCTGCCGAGCCGACGCTAAAGTTTGCCGCGTCGGCCGAGTTGAAGGGCACCTCCAGCTCCATGACCGAGGAATCCCGCACATCCGCGATGGTGGCGCCCGCCTGCACCTCGTCCCCGACCTCGACATACAGTTCGGTAATCATGCCGGACTTCTTTGAGGTCACGTTCAGGTCATCCATGCTTTCCAGCGT
>USSI01000041.1 GCA_900557315.1 uncultured Butyricicoccus sp.
ATGGAACGCAGCGATAACGGTACAGTGGCTGTCTATGTAGATAATGTCCGTGCAGATGTGACCATTTCAGCAGAAGCAGAGAAAGTTTCATCCGGCAGCGGTTCCAATGGAAAGATTTCTATTGACCGGTTCGTAAAATCGCCGTTTTTCGTTGGGTATAATTCGCAATTCCATCCAGAGGATAATATGATGCGCGCAGAAGCGGTGCAGATGCTTGTCCGCATGACGAACGCAGACGCGGATGCGGATTATCCTTCAGCCGGCTTCAGCGATGTGCAGACGAATGATTACTACACGGATGCACTGGACGCATTTGCGTATGGCGGGATCGTGGATCTGAATACCGCATACTTCCGCCCGTATGTGCCGATCACCCGTGCGGAATTTGTGGAAATGATGTACCGCCTTGACACGACCGGCAGTTATAACGGCACGGCACGGTTTTATGACGTATACGCCGGGATGCCGGAATCGGACGCCATTGCGTACTGTGCTGATCGCGGATGGGTAAATGGATACCCGGATGGGAGCTTCCGGCCAAATGGATATATTACCCGCGCGGAGGCTGCGGCAGTGGTCAACCGCACGATGGGACGCACGCTTGCATCCAGCAATCTGTCCAGTGTCCATTATATGGACGTACCGCAAAATCACTGGGCGTATGACGATATCCTGATCGCGTCCAGCTACCAATGGTAAGCATCTATGAGACCGGATAAAAATAATATGCCAGGCGCCGCCCTTTGGGCGGCGCTTGCCGTTCCGGTGATATGGTTTGGCCTGCTGTGCGGCAGTGTGGCAGCGCCCGGCAGAAATATTTCAGAATGGTTTGATGCGCTGACACTGGCGATGGAAAACCCGCTGCACATCACAATAACAGAGTACAGCATCAGGGCGGTTCTCATTATCCTGCTGGTTTATGTGCTTTGTGTAGTGATGTTCATTGACAGCCAGGGCAAACGCCGTCCCGGAGAGGAACACGGCTCGGCAAGATGGGGCAAGGCAAGGCCGGTTTGCGCAGAGTACCGGTATCATACCAAGTTCATGGAACGGTTAAAAACGCAGCTGTCACGGATCACTGATTTCTTCCGTTCTATCCCGGTGCGCCTGCATATCAAACGGCTGACGCCGGAAGAACAGGAGAGCGTGCAGATAGAAAAGGCGCTGCATCTGCCATGCGATATGAATTTCCCATTAACACAGAATGTGTGTATCGGGCTGGACGTATACCGGCACATGCGTAACCTGAATATCTGTGCGGTAGGCGGCGCAGGTGCAGGCAAATCACGTTCTTTGGCAAAGCCGGGGCTGATGCAGGCAAACTGCTCATTCCTTGCCTGCGACCCTGCTGGCGAGCTGCTGCGTGACTGCGGACCTCTGCTCCTGAAGCGCGGATACGACATCAAGGTATTCAACCTGTCGGACCGGCGGCGCTCAGACTGCTATAACCCATTTGATTATATCCACTCAGACGCAGATGTGATCCGGCTCGTGACGCTGCTGGTACGGAACACGACGCCGAAAAACGCGCATAGCAGCGACCCATTCTGGGAGAAAGCAGAGACGGCGCTGATCACGGCGCTGATCCTGTACCTCTACCATGAAGGCGAAAAGGAAGATAAAAACTTTGCAACCGTTATGTATCTGCTGAATAATGCGGAGGCTGCTGGGGACGGCGTGAAAAGCCCTACAGACCAGCTGTTCCTGCAGCTGGAAGAAGAAAAGGGCGAGAACCATATTGCCGTGCAGTATTATAAGCCGTTCCTTACCAGCCCGGAAAAGACGCGCGACACGATCCGGCAGATGGCGACGTCCCGTCTGGCGTATTTCCTGCTGGACGAGATGCAGGACATCACAAGTACGGATGAGATGGATTTCGCATCCCTTGGCGAACGCAAGCGCGCGATCTTTGTTATCACGCCGGTCAACGACAAGTCGTTTAACTATCTGGTGAGCATGATGTACATGCAGGCTTTTCAGGAGCTGTACGACTGTGCGGAAAAGAAGCACGGCTGCAGGCTGCCGGTACACGTCCGGTTCCTGATGGACGAGTTCGCGAACGTGCCGCTTCCGGAGGATTTTGAGCAGACGCTGGCCACGTGCCGGAAATACAATATCTCCTGCACGATCATCCTGCAAAATATCGCGCAGCTCAAGGGAATGTTTGAAAAGACGTGGGAGAACATCACAGGCAACTGCGACACGTTCCTTTATCTGGGCGGCAACGAGCAGTCCACGCACAAGTATGTAAGCGAATTACTGGGCAAGGCAACGATCGACACACGGACAAGCGGCCAGACAAGGGGCAGCCACGGTTCCTATACACGTAACTTTCAACAGACAGGCCGCGAGCTGATGACCCCGGACGAGGTGCGCGAATTGGACAACAAATTTGCGCTGCTGTTTATCCGCGGCGAACATCCTGTGTGCGATCTGAAATATGATCTGCTGCACCATCCGGCGATTGCACTGACAGCAGACGGCAAGGCAAAGCCTTATGTGCCGCCGCTGCGCTTCCCGATCCGTCCCGCAGCAGACCCCACCCGGGATTATACAGGGACGGAAACCGTATATGGCATTGAATTTGAGTATTATTCCAAACAGGAGGCTGAACAACATGAAAAAAAGAGTAAATAAATTAGCGGCCCTGCTTTTCAGCAAAAAGGCGTATGACCGTGCGCGCAGCGTTTACCGCGCGTCTGTCCTGGCAGCGTCCATTGCCTGCTTCGCAGTCGTGCCGGCATTCGCCGCCGATCCGCTGGCCGCGATCAACAACCTCAGTGAATTCATTTTTTCGATCATCAAGGCGGTTGGCATAATCATTGCAGGCTGGGGCGTTGTCCAGTTTGGCATGTCCGTCCAGTCCCACGACCCCTCCCAGCGCACGCAGGGCATTCGGTGTGTGCTCGGCGGCCTGCTGATCTATTTTGCAAAAGACATCCTGGATCTCGTCACCGGCGGCTGATGGGAGTTGATCTATCGCAATGTGGGCTTTAGATATACTGGAAGGCGCGCTGGGGACATGGAACAGCTATATGTCCCAGATATGGCAGGTTGTGACGCTGTCCCCCAAGGAATTTGAAGACGGTGCGATCTGGCCGCTCATGGAGCAGATATTCTCCCTCCTGCAGGGCATTGGCTACGGCCTGCTGATCCTGTTCTTTGCGATGTCCTTTTTTAAGCAGACAGCCTCGTTCCGGGAGCTCCGGCATCCGGAACAGGTGTTCCGCCTGTTTATCCGTTTTGTTTTGGCGCAGGCCGCTATCACCTACGGGCTGGAGATCATCAATTTTATTTTTGAGATCACAGGCGGGATCACGGAGAAGATAGCAGGCCGGATAGGCGGGCTGCATCAGGTATCCGCCACACTCCCGGATGCGGTACGGCAGGCGGCGGAGGATGCGAATATCATACAAAGCGTATTTGCGGGACTGGTAGGGCTGCTGTTTTCCGGCATTGTGCTGTGCCTGTCCCTTTTGATGCTGATACAGGTATACGGGCGCTTTTTCCGTGTTTATCTGTATGTCGCGTTAGCCCCGCTGCCGCTGTCCGCGTTCGGCGGTGAGCTGACGAGCCGTCATGGCCGCACATTCATCCAGAGCTTTATCGGCGTGTGCCTTGAGGCCGCAGTCGTTGTGCTGGCCTGCATCATCTTCTCTGCGTTCACATCCAATGACGGCCTCCCAACAGTTGATTTCGGGGACGGCAGCATTGGCGTGATGGTGAGCTACATGATCGGCGTCATCTTCCAGATGCTGATCCTGCTCGGCGTGGTGAAAGCGGCAGACAGGGTAGTAAAAGAAATGCTGGCGTTGTAGTAGGAGGTAGCGAAAGTGGAATGTCCAGTAAACAAAGAGATACGCAATTACCGCGAGGGCGTATTTATGGGGCTGAGTATGCGCCAGACAATATGGGGCTTTACAGCGTTAGCTATTGCGGGCGCGGCGAATTTCGGGCTGCGCCCATTCATTGGCAAGGAAACGGCAAGCGTGCTGTGCATCCTGCTGGCGGCGCTGCCGGCAGCGATTGGCTTTATGAGTTATCACGGGCTGAATTTTGAACAGTTTGCGCGGGCTTGGCTCCGCACCACGTTCAGGCATAACGGCTGGTACGTATACCGCGCCGCATGCCTTTATGATACACTGCACCGCGCTGCTGCCGAGGAACGCAGACGCGCAAAGAAAAAGAAGAAAAAACGCATGGGAAAGGAGCAGGAAAACAATGCTCAAAAGAAAAAAACAGCCTAAAGCGCAGCCGCCTGTCCGGCCGGTGCGCCTGCCGCGCAGCGTGCAGCAGCTCGTCCCAGTCCGGCGCGTTTACCCGGACGCGGTCTGGCAGGTAGGCGCGACAGAATACAGTAAGACATGGTCTTTTACAGATATCAATTATGCAGTGGCCAGCCCGGAGGACCAGACGACAATACTGGATTCATGGGGCCGTGTCATGAACGGCCTTGCGGCAGACAGCCGCCTGAAAATCACACTGGTCAACCGTCTGTTCAATCAGGACAGCTTATCCGGTTCTATCTTCCTCAAAAAGCAGGATGACGGGCTGGACAAATACCGTGCGGAGATGAACCGTGTGCTGATGGATAAGGCCAAAGGGAGCAACGGCATCGTACAGGAGAAGTATCTGACGCTGACGGCAGACCGGAAAAACGTCGAGGAAGCACGTATGTTCATGGCGCGCGCGGGCAAGGGTTTGTCCATAGGGATGCAGCGCCTTTCCTCCAGCGTGCGCCCATTGGAGAATGCAGACCGGTTCCGTATCCTGCATGATTTCTTCCGGCCGGATCACCGCATGACACACGCAGACGTCACGGAGCTGATGCGGCGGGGAAAGCACTTTGCAGACGTGTTCTGCCCGCTGGCGATGCGGTATCACGCGGACTATATCGAAACAGATCATGGTTTCGCCCGCGTTCTGTTCATTGAGGAATATGCGTCCATGCTCTCTGATGAGCTGGTACATGACCTGATGGAACTGCCGCGCCAGATGATGCTCTCCATCGACATCACGCCGGTGCATCCGCAGGAGGCGGTAAAGATGCTCAACCGGCTGGATATGCGGGTAGAATCCGATATCACGCGCTGGCAGCAGCGGCAGAACAATAATAACAATTTCTCCGCTGAAATCCCGTATGAATTCAGGCAGATGCGCGAAGTCGTGGAGAACTATAAGGACGAAACCACGCAGAACGACCAGCGGCTCATGATGACGACTACAACGATCGTCCACATGGCGGACACGCTGGAGCAGCTCAACGCGGATACCGAGACGTTGAAGGCAACTGCCAGCGGCTTCGGCTGTGAGCTGGCAGTGCTGAAATACCAGCAGGATATCGGCCTTGATACTGTGCTGCCGTATGGCCTGCGCAGCGTGGTACAGCAGAGGACGCTTTTGACCAAGAGCGCGTCCATCCTGACGCCGTTCTCCGCGCAGGAGATCCAGCAGACCGGCGGTATCTGCTATGGCAACAATGCAGTCTCCGGCAATATCATCCTTGCCAACCGCGCGATGCTGCTCAACGGCAACGGCATCCGTCTGGGCGTGCCGGGCGCAGGCAAGTCCATGAGCGCAAAGCTGGAGATCGGCCAAGTCCTCCTGTCCACGAATGATGATGTGCTGATCCTTGACCCGGAAAATGAGTTTACGCCGATGGTTGGCGCGTTCGGCGGTACGATGATCGACGTATCAGGTTCCTCCTCCGTGCGCATCAATGCGATGGATATGGAAAAGGGCTATGCGGATGATGGTAAAAACCCGTTGGCAGATAAGTCTGAGTTTATTATGTCCCTGTTTGAGCAGATCATGGGCGATGACGTCAATGCAAGGCACCGGTCTATCATAGACCGGTGTATCAAGGACTTGTATTCAAGCTATATTGCCGGTGGATATCACGGGAAATCTCCGACCTTAACTGATTTGTATAATATGCTGCGGCAGCAGGACGAGGACGAAGCAAGGGAGCTGGCGCTTTCTGCAGAGCTGTTTATCACGGGTTCGCTCGGCATCTTTTCGCAGGAGACGAACGTAAAGCAGGACAACCGCCTCACTTCTTACAACATCCTTGATCTGGGCGAACAGCTCATGCCGCTGGGTATGCTGGTCATCATGGAATCCATCTACAACCGCGTCCTGCAGAACTGGCGGGCCGGGAAGCGGACATGGGTGTTTGTAGACGAGTTTTCGATCTTTTTCCGCTATCCGTTTGCAACGAGCTATTTCCTGCGTATGTGGAAACGGCTGCGCAAACGCAACGCCTATATGACAGGTATCACGCAGAATGTGGGTGAAATGCTGCGGAGCAAGGATGCGCGGTGGCTGTTCGCCAACAGTGAATTCATTATCATGCTGTCCCAGTCTGCATCGGACCGTGCGGATCTTGCAGAGCTACTGCACATTTCCGATACGCAGCTCTCCTATGTAGAGAACGCAGACCCCGGCTGCGGCCTGATGAAGTTCGGCAGCGCGTTTATCCCCTTTGTCAACGAGTTCCCGAAAAATACGGAGCTGTACCGGCTGATGACCACCAAGCCCGGCGAGTGGAAGTAACAGCCTATGGCAGTATACAGGTATAAGACGCCGGCAGATCAAAAGAAGCTGGCCGTGTACGGCAGTGACCGGCGCAGCGGCACGTCCCGTGTGTCTGCGCGGCCATATTACGGCGGCAGCAGGACGCGCATGGGCGCGGAGCAGCAGGCGCGCATGGTACGTGACGCCAAGGGAAGGACTGGTGCGCAGGCAAAGAAGAAGCGGATCATGAAAGCCTATATGGTTCGCGTAGCGGTTCGGAAGATGCGGGAGCGCAAAGAGCAGGCAAAGCAGCAGGAACAGGAAGCGCAGCGGTCTGATGCATCTGCGGTAAGCCAGTCTACGGACAAGATCGAAAACGCTGCAGAGCAGACTGCGGTCACTACTGCTTATGCGATACGAAAATATGTGGGCAGCACCACACGCATGATCTATGGAGCGGCACGCGAGCATGTGGAGAACCGTTCCATCCGAAAATCTGTCCGACGTATTGCGCGCCGGTACCGTGGTGCAGACGGCAAGGTGCGGATCAGCTTCCGCTACGAAGCACGCAGGAAAAATACGCTGCGCAGCGTCCGGTTAAAAAAAGATCAGCGTTACCGCATTATCCGGGGACGGCATCTGCTGGTGCAGCGCACCGCTGCACGCCGCAGGAACGGCACGGCAGGGACGGTTTACGGCGCGGCGGATAAGGCTGCGGTTACGGTCTATGACCCGTCGCGCAGCGCCCGGATAAAAGCGGCAGCTGCCCGCGCGCAGGCAAGGACAGCAGTATCCGGCCAGTTCGGCAAGGTACCTGCAGCTGCCCGCAGCAGCAGGAGGAACGGCTTTACATACCGGTTGCATGCGCGCAAGGCGGGCATCCGCAAATTAAAGAAAAAACAGTGGATGCAGCGGATAACAAAAAGCACCGGCAGCACGGCGAAAAGGGGCCTGAAATGGTCTGTCCGAAAGCTGGCGGAAAAGGCTGCGGCAGCGGTAAAGGGAAAGGCTGTGCTGATCGGCGCGGTTGTTGCCGTCATCGCCTGCATGATCATTGCCCCGTTCAGTATCATAGCCTCTCCGCTGGGCATCCTGTTCGCTGATGAGAACACCGCTGATGTGAATGCGCACAGTGTGCAGCAGGCTTATATGGAAGCACAGGCGGCATGGACTGACGAAGTAGTCAGCGGTGAAAGCTACTCTTATGTTGAATATGAGGGGACCTATGCCGACAGCATCGAGATCCTTGCAGTCTTTGCCGTAAGGGTGACGGAAATAGATGGTCTGGACGCCATGACGATGGGTGATGAGCAGCGCGAAATACTGTCCGAAGTGTACATGGATATGAACCCGTACCGGAAGTGGATAACGGTAACGGAGGACGGGACGCGCATCCTGCATGTACGGGTAAGCGGCCTGACTGCGGATGAGGCGGCGGATCAATACCATTTTACGAACTCCCAGCGGGTAATGCTTCATGAGCTGCTGGAGGATTACCGGGATGAGCTGTCCGCACTGCTGAATGCGGTAGGCGGCAGCAGCCTGTCTCAGGCGGTCCTTGCGCTGCGCGAACTGGTGGAGAAATACGCAGCGAAGTATGGCATATCTGAATATGTAGATCTGCTGCTTGCCATTATTCAGGTGGAAAGCGGTGGCTTGCTGGAGGATGTGATGCAGTCCTCGGAATCTATGGGCCTGCCGCCCAATTCACTGGGTAAAGAAGCATCCATTAATCAGGGGTGTAAATATTTCGCCGGGTTGGTGGACAAGGCAGACCGGCTCGGCTGTGACATGGACAGTGTGATACAGGCATACAACTACGGCTCCGGTTTTCTGGACTTTGTGGCCAGAAACGGGAAAAAGTACAGCTTCGATCTGGCGCAGGAATTTGCACGGCAGCAGTCCGGCGGCGTGCGCGTGCCTTACAAAAATGAGATTTCTGTTGCAGAAAACGGCGGCTGGCGGTACAACTATGGCAATATGTTTTATGTCCGGCTCGTTAAGCAGTACAATGCGGGTCTGGGTACAGATATGCAGAACCGTATCGTAACGATCGCGCAGAACTACCAGAGCTATGGCATCACGGCTCCTGCGGGCTATTGCGAGATGTGGGCGGAGCAGGTCTACCGTGCTGCAGGCGTACAGGTTAACAACTGGTGCTGCGCCGGACGCAACCGGATGACGAATGTTGTGAGCCATGACAGCTCTAACATCCCGATAGGTGCGATGGTATACAATGACCCGGCGGTATATAATTCGCGTACTACCTGCGGCTGCGGGCTGAATGCAGGCCATGTCGGCATCTATCTCGGCAACGGCCAGATTATGTCCAACATAGGCGGCAGTGCAATAGATACGCTGGAATCATGGACCAGCTACTACGGCTTCGGCGGCTGGGGCTGGGGCGGCGCTGCGGTTAACTGATAATTATACGAAGCTAAAAAATGTGTTCCAATGGAACATGTATACCCCAAGAGGCAAACCGGCCTGAA
>USSI01000042.1 GCA_900557315.1 uncultured Butyricicoccus sp.
CGTGCCGCATCAGGCGGCAGGCGGCGCGGCTGGACTGCATCGCTGCGGAACGCATCCGCGAGGAATTGACCGGCATGCTGTGCGGCCGGTTCGTGCAGCGCGCGCTGATGGAATTTGCGGACGTGATCGGCTGTGTGCTGCCCGAAGTAACGCCCATGTTCGGCTGTGCGCAGCAAAACCCACATCATCTGTACGACGTCTGGGAGCACAGCGTGCGCGCCACCGGGCAGGTGCCCGCAGAGCCCGTGCTACGCTGGTCCATGCTGCTGCACGACTGCGGCAAGCCCGCCTGTAAAACCGTGGACGGCAACGGCGTCGGGCATTTTTACGGGCACCCCAAGGTCAGCCGCGAAATCGCGGCGCAGATCACGCGCCGCCTGCGCTTTTCAGGCGAGGACAGCGCGCGCATTCTGCTGCTGGTCGAGCAGCACGACCGCCCGCTTGGGGATACGGATAAGCTCGTGCGCCGCCGTCTCTCCCGGATCGGGGAAGGCTGTTTCCGCGACCTGCTCGCCATCAAAAAGGGCGATGCAGTCGGCCAGGGTACCCATCCGGGGGACATCGCATGGCTGTATGACATGGAAACCCGATTGAACCGGATACTGGCGGCGGACGCGTGCCTGTCCCTGCGTCAGCTCGCGGTGAACGGCAATGATATGGTATCGCTCGGCCTGTCCGGCCCGGCGGTTGGAGAGATGCTGCGCGCCCTGCTCGACGCGGTGATCGACGAACAGGCAGACAACACGCGGGACGCATTGCTTGCATTCGCCCGCGCCCGAATGGAGGAACAACATGACGAATAAAGAACTGTTTATCGAAACGTACCACAAAAACATCCATCGTCCGGGCGCGGAAAAGCTGCTTGCATGGATGGAAAGTACAGACTTTTTCACCGCCCCGGCATCCACGCGCTTTCACGCAGCCTATGAGGGCGGGCTGCTTGACCATTCGCTCAACGTATATAATGTATTGATTTCCAAGCACTTCAACCCGGAAACCGACGACCTCGAAAGCTACACGATCGCCTCCCTGCTGCACGACCTGTGCAAGGCAGGCTTTTACAAAACCGAGCTGCGCAACCGCAAAAACGACCGCGGCGAGTGGGAAAAAGTGCCGGTCTATGCGATTGACGACCAGTTCCCCTACGGGCACGGCGAGAAATCCGTCTATCTGATCGAGCGCTTCATGCGCCTCAAGACCGAGGAAGCCATGGCGGTACGCTGGCATATGGGCGGGTTTGACGACTCGGTGCGCGGCGGCAGCTTTGCGCTTGCGCACGCCTTCGAAAAATACCCCCTTGCGGTCAAGCTGCATCTGTCCGACCTCGAGGCGACCTATCTGCATGAGAACAGGAGTGAATAAACCATGAAAACCAGGGAGTTTACCCTGCGCACAGGCAGCGAGGGTATGTATAACGTAACCGCGCAGGTGCGCGAAGTGATCCGCGAAAGCGGCGTGCAGAGCGGTATAGCAGTCGTCTACTGCCCGCACACGACCGCAGGCATCACGATCAACGAAAACGCAGACCCGGATGTGCAGCACGACCTGCTGCTCGGCCTGCGCGAAGCCTTCCCCGACCGGCGCGAATTCCGCCACGCGGAGGGCAACTCAACCGCCCACCTCAAATCAAGCTGCGTCGGCGCAAGCCAGCTTGTGCTGATCGAGGACGGCCGTCCGCTGCTCGGCACCTGGCAGGGTGTGTATTTCTGCGAATTTGACGGTCCGCGAACCCGCCGGTTTCAGGTCAAGGTGCTGGAAGACCACACCTGAAAATGATGATTTTTTGGTCATGTTTTTATGAAATTCCGTTGCTTTGTTTGCGTTGCTCTGCTACAATGAGAAAAAAGGAAAAATAAAGGAGCGGAAACCAATGGAAGCACTCGAATGTATCAAAACGCGCCGCAGTGTGCGTAAATTTACCGAACAGCCGGTCACCGAGGCGGAGCTTGCCCAGGTTGTGGAGACAGCGGCTTTTGCACCGAGCTGGAAAAATACGCAGATTGCGCGTTATTTGGTCGTGACCGATGCGGAGACAAAGCAGCGTCTGGCGGATGACTGCATGATGGGTTTTGCATTCAATCAGAAGACTACGCTTGGCGCCCCCGCGCTGGTAGTGCTGACCATGATTACCGGCCGTTCGGGCTATGAGCGGGACGGTTCGTTCTCCACTTCGCAGGGCACACACTGGCAGTCGTTCGACGCTGGCATCGCCGCACAGACCTTCTGCCTTGCCGCGCATGCGCTCGGGCTGGGTACGGTTGTAATGGGCATTTTTGACGAGGAAAAGGTCCGCCAGGTCGTCGAAATCCCCGAGGGCCAGAAGGTCGCGGCGCTGATCGCCATCGGCCACCCGGCAGAGGAACCAATGTGCCCCAAGCGCAAAGATGTGGAAACGCTTCTGTGCTTCAACTAAGGTAATATATCCGATTTTTGATAAAGCACCCGCCAAATGGCGGGTGTTTTTTGCCGCTCTTTTGTGACTAATAAGGGACGGAACATATCTCTGCTCCCCTTGCACAGAGAACCATCTCATTCTTGCGCCAGTCCCTATTCTCTGCTATAATCAGAACATCTTGATTAAATGAACCCATGCTGCAAACGAGTATCGCGAATCTTGGTGCGTTTCCAATGCGGTCACACCAAGGCTTTAACGGAATTTGCGGGCCGTGGGGCGGCCGTTTGGTGTCCGAAAAGAGCCGGACGGCTCCGCGAACGCGTTCAGTATCCGGATTGTGGGGGTATCAACCATGGCGGTAGAAAACAAAATGGGCACCATGCCCGAAGGGCGGCTGATCGTTACCATGTCCTTTCCGATCATGCTGTCCATGTTGGTGCAGGCGCTGTACAACATTGTAGACAGTGCGTTTGTCGCGCGCATCAGCGAGGACGCGCTGACTGCGGTTTCGCTTGCGTTCCCGGTGCAGCTGCTGATGATTGCAGTGGCAACCGGTGCAGGCGTAGGCGTAAACGCGCTGCTTTCACGTCGTCTCGGGCAGAAAAACCAGGAGGCAGCAAACGCGGTCGCCATCAACGGTATTTTCCTGTCGGTCTGCTTCTGGCTGGTGTTTGCTGTGCTCGGCCTGCTGTTCGGACGGCCGTTCATCGCGCTGTTTACCGATGTTCCTGCGGTGATCGAAATGGGCACCGGGTATGTGACTGTGGTATCCGTCGCGTCATGCGGTGTGTTCCTGCTGTTTGTCGCCGAGCGCCTGATGCAGGCGACCGGCAACACGGTCTATCACATGATTACGCAGCTGATCGGCGCGCTGCTCAACTGTATCCTGGACCCCATCCTGATTTTCGGCTTGTTTGGCCTTCCTGCGCTCGGCACAACAGGCGCGGCGCTCGCGACCGTCATCTCCCAGATTATCGCCATGTCGATCGGCTTTGCTATCAACGTGCGGTTTAACCATGATGTGCGCATCCATATCCGCGGGTTCCGCCCGGACGGGCGCATCATTGCCGAGATCGTACGCATCGGCCTGCCTGCGGCGCTTCAGCAGTCCCTGATGAGCGTGCTTACGGTCGGCCTCAACCGCATTTTAATGCCGTTTTCCCAGACCGCAGTTGGCTTCTACGGCATTTACTACAAATTGCAAAATTTCCTGTTCATGCCGATCTACGGTCTGAACAACGCGCTCATCCCCATGATCGGATACAATTTCGGCGCGAAAAACAGCCGCCGCATTGAACGCATCACGCGCTACGCGCTGCTGCTTTCACTCGGCATCATGGCCGTGGGCACCGTGTTGTTCGAACTGCTGCCCGTACCGCTTCTATACCTGTTTGACGCCTCCGAGGCAATGCTTGCCATAGGCGTACCAGGGATCCGGATTATTTCCACCTCGTTCTGCTTTGCAGGCATGTCGGTCATCCTAAGCGGCTGTATGCAGGGGCTGGGCCGCGGAAGTGAATCCCTTGCTGTTGCGCTGCTGCGCCAGCTTGTGGTCATCCTGCCTGTGGCTGTCCTGCTGTCACGCATCAGCCTGACCGCAGTCTGGTTTTCCTTCCCTCTTGCCGAAGCAGCCGGCCTGCTTGCCGCTGTCCTGCTGCACCATCGCCTGTGCAAACGGCTGCTTGGCCAGTCGCCCTCATAAATGTCATAAAAATGTAACAAATTCTCCCTTGTTTTTGTGCAACCTGTGGCATATAATAAAATCAGAAATTAAGAAAGGGGTGAGTCCAATGGACAGCGAGATCCAGCAGTTTGCCGGGGAAATCCTCGACCATCCTTTGTTCCAGCAGCTGCGCGGTCTGCAGCACCATGGCGAAGGCAATTCGGTCTATGACCATTCTGTTGCCGTGGCGAAAGCGGCCTATGCCATCGCCCGCCGGATGCGTCTGTCCGGGGACGAGACCGCTTCGATCATACGCGCAGCGCTGCTGCACGATTTTTTCGGCTACGATTGGCGTGACGAGCGCTTCCGGCGTTATCTGCGCCGCTATTCCGGTATCAAACGGATGATGCGGATGCACGCTTTTGTGCATGGCCACATTGCAGCGGAATACTTTTGGCCTGACCGAACGCGAGTGCGAGGCTATCGCACGGCATATGTTCCCGCTTGCGGCAATGCCGCGCACGCGGATCGCCTGGATCGTGACGCTCGCAGACAAAGCCGTCGCCTCCCGGGAGATGGCTGCCGCAGTCGGCGGATATCTGTCCCTAGCTTATCGTAAAGTAACTGCATAAGAAAACCGCTGTTCCGGATGCGTCTGTCCAGAACAGCGGTTTTTTATAAGTCCTGTATGTTCATCTTGTTGAGCAGCTTTTCGCGGCGGAGCTTCTCCCGGCCGATATAATACGTGCCCAGCAGCACAAAAGTCGGAATGTTGCCGACCAGCAGGACCAGCCCGAGCTGCGCGGTATCGCCCAGCGTCCAATCCGGTTCCGCTTGGACGGTCTGCTCCTGATAGACGACTTCGCCGGTTTCCTCATCGACTACCTGCAATTCGCTGGTCGCGCCGACCGCTGAAAACGCTGCGAAGCTGAACACCATCAGCAGCGACAACGCCAGCGTGATTGCGGGCATAATCAGCCCCGGCCAGCGGCTTTTGCGCCGGGACAGCCAGACCTCCAGCACAATGATGCCGACGAAAACCGCCGCAAGGATCAGTGTGTTGAGCAGCGTCACAATAATTGCCGTCGCTGATAAAAACGCCATAGTTATCCCCCTTAAAGATCCTGTATTTTCATCTTATTAAGCTGCTTTTTTCGACGCAAACGGCGGCAGATGAAGTAGATCGCCAGCAGCACACAGGTTGGGATGTTGTACAGAAGCACGTTTGCCGCCAGCAGCCAAAGCGGCCCGGTTCCGCGCCAGATCACCGCAACCATGAACAGCGCGCAGATGAACGTATACACCGGCAGGATGACGCCCGGCCACCATCTCCTGCGGCAGGACAGGAATACCTGCAAAAGTCCCAGGATCAGCAGCCCACTTGGTGAAAACGGGAGCGAAACCAGTATATTGGTCACAAGATACGTCATATCCTACCCCCCTTTACAAATCCTGCACCTGCATCCTATCCAACAGCTTCTGCCTGCGCCGATGAGAGCGGCAGAAGAAGTACACTGCCAGCAGCACAAATGTCGGGATATTCGCCTGCAGTATGCTGAACAGCGCGCTGCACAGCAGGCCGGGCGTCAGGGGAAGCGGCTCACCGTAGGCCTGGGCATACCCCGCAGCCGCGGCAACGACTGCAAACGCCGTGTAGGCAAACCACAGCACAGGCAGTACAACGCCGGACCACCATGCCCTGCGTCCGGACAAGTAAACCTGCAATGCGATGGCAGCTGCTGCAACCAGCAGCAAAACCGCAATTTGAACTGGTATTAACATTTACTCCGCCTCCTTTTTCTGCTTTTTGTACTCGTTGATTAGAATTTTCGCGGTGTCGAAATCCAGCTTGTCGTTGACGGCGAGCCGCTTTATCAGCGCGATATAGGGCTCCTCCCCTTCCCGCTCGCCGATCTCGATCTTCTGGATCAGCCGGTCGAGCCGCAGGCGCACGGTTGGATAGGTCACGCCGTACACGCCCGCGACCTCCTTGAGCGAACCCGAGGCCAAGATAAACTTTTTGATAAACGACACGTCCTCATCGTCCAGCTGCGCCATCCATTCGGGTACAACCTCTATCGCCACGCCATCACTTCCTCTCTGTATCTTTAGTATATTCTTTAATTTTATTAAAGTCAATCTTTAATTTTGTTTTTCTAAAAAATAAAGACCACCTCTTTTCAGAGATGGTCCTCCCTGCCGCCGGCAATCTGACACTGCTTCGGAAGCGGTTTACAAACCCTTCAGCCATTCGGCACACAGCGCCTGCCAACGGTTTACGTGCCGGTCCGGCAGACGGCCCCGGGTCGGCTCGTATGTCTCAAAATCCGCCAGCGACAGGCCGTGTACCCCGTGCGGGAACAGGTGCAGCTCGTGCGGCAACCCCGCCCTGCGCAGCGCCTGCTCGAGCAGCAGCGTGTTTTCCACCGGCACCTCACCATCATCAATCGTGTGCCACAGGAAGGTGGGCGGCGTGTCGCTGTCCACCAGTGTCTCAAGTGAAAACGCCTGCTGTTTTTCCCGGTCAGCGCCAGCCAGCTGCACAAAGCTGCCCCGGTGGGCATATTCCCCTGCGGATGCAACCGGATAGCACAGCACGGCGGCGTTCGGCCGGTGCGCCTGCAGGTCCGTGCCCGGTTCAAACCATTCCGGGCGGTTCCAGACCGTCGCCAACGTGCCCGCCAGATGCCCGCCTGCCGAAAAACCGCCGATCGCAATGCGGCTGCCGTCAATCCCAAAGCGCGCGGCATTTGCCCGCACCCACGCAACCGCTGCAGCCGCAGTGCGCACCGGCATCGTGCCGAGCGGCGCGGGCGAACAGTCATATTCGAGCACAAAGGACTCAATCCCGTCCCGTGCGAAGGCACGCGCGACCGGTGCGCCCTCGCGGATCGAGCAGAATTCATATCCCCCGCCGGGACAGACTATGAGAGCGGGCTTTTGGACGCCCTGAGCCTTTCCATAATGCGTCAGCCTGCCATGTAGCAGCTGTAAAACCTCAGCCATTGTATTTTCCCCTTTCCGTGCGCAAACAGAAGGACACCAGCCGCCCCATGTCTCACCGGCGCATGCTGCCGCCCAGTGCCGCGGCAATTTCATCGCGTGCGGCCAGCAGCGGCCCGCGCAGCGTGGCAATCCGCTCGTCCGACATCCGGCTGATCGGCGCGGACACCGAAATTGCATAGGATGCACGCCCGCTGTAATCCGGCAGCGCCGCCGCAATACAGCGTACGCCGAGTTCGTTCTCCTCGTTGTCCAGCGCATATCCCAGGCGGCGCACCCAATCAATCTCCCGGAAAAACGCATCTTCGCTGACGATCGTGTGCTCGGTCCAGGGCTTGATCTCACTGTCCTGCCACAGCGCATGTACCTCATCATCCGGCCAGGAGGCAAGGATCGCTTTGCCGACCCCTGTGCAGTACAGCGGGCGGCGCATACCAATGCGGGAAAACATGCGGATTGCGCCCCGCGCACTCTCCACCTTATGGACATAAACAATGTCTTTGTCCTCGCGCATTACCAGATGCACGGTCTCGTTGGTTTCCTCCCCGAGCTGCTCCATCGGCGCACGCGCAATATCGACCACATCCAGATTGTCCACAATATAGCTGCCAAGCTCACACAGGCGCATACCCGCGCGGTAAATGCTGGTCGCCGCGTCGCGCTGCACATAGCCGCGCGCGCACATACTGGCCAGCAGCCGGTGCACTGTGCTCTTATGCAGGCCGCTCTGCGCCGACAATGCGCCAATCGTCATGCCGCTGCGGCTGCGGCAAAGCATCTCCAGCAGATCAAACGCACGATCCAACGACTGCACAGACGAGGATTCTGCCATAATCAGTTCTCCTTTGTTCCACATTATAAAACTATGTTTCATTTTAATGGATTTTCACCAAAAATACAAGAGAAACTTTGCACAGATTGTTTTCGAAAAACTCTTGCAATCTGACGGTAAAGTTTTATAATGAAATCATCAAGTGGATTTATGAAACAGTATTCCACAATACGAAACATGGAGGAAGATCGCAATGAATGAAATCGAGAAAAAGGTCCAGTCCATCGGTGTTGTACCGGTCATCAAGCTCAACCATCCCGAGCGGGACGCGGTCCCGCTGGCAAAGGCCCTGATCGCCGGCGGCGTACCGGTGGCAGAGGTTACCTTCCGCGCTGCAGGAGCGGCGATCGCTATTAAGGCAATGCGTGAGAATTTCCCGGAAATGCTCGTCGGCGCAGGCACGGTGCTGACCACCGAGCAGGTGGATGAGGCGATGGCTGCAGGCGCGCAGTTCATCGTTACCCCGGGTATGGACCCCGACATCGTTGCTTACTGCCAGAAGGTCGGCATCCAGATCTTCCCCGGCTGCACCACGCCGACCGACTATCACACGGCTTACAAGTTTGGCCTTGAGGTACTCAAGTTCTTCCCTGCCGAGCAGTCCGGCGGCATTGCCAAGATCAAGGCGATGAGCGCGCCGTTCCCGATGTTCAAGATCATGCCGACCGGCGGCATTTCGCTCAAGAACCTCGCGGACTACGTCAAGAACCCGGTCATCGCTGCCTGCGGCGGCTCCTACATGGTCACTGCGGACCTGATCGACAACGGCAAGTGGGATGAGATTACCGAGCTGTGCAAGCAGTCGGTCGAGATTGTAAAGGCGGCGCGCAATGGCTGAATACTCGCTGGCCCATGTGGGCATCAACTGCGCCAATAAGGAAGAGGCGGAAAAGGCCGCACGGATGTTTGAAACCCTGTTCGGCTTTGCAGTCAAGGAGGGCAACAGCTCGTTCTTCGCGGGTGATATCGAGCTGATGAAGGAGCCGTATATGGGCAAAAACGGCCACATCGCCGTCCGTACGAACTCTGTCGCGCTGGCCGTGGCAGAGCTGGAAAAGAACGGCTTCGTCTGCGATATGGAGACGGCCAAATACAAGGGCGAGCGGAT
>USSI01000043.1 GCA_900557315.1 uncultured Butyricicoccus sp.
GCCCTCGGCCATCGGTGACCGGCAGGTGTTCCCCGTGCAGATAAAAATAATCTTGTCCATCTATGATTCTCCCTGAAATACTACGCTGTTTCGCGCCCTCAGGCGCGCATTTGACCGACCATTGCGGCTTGTCTGCAATGGTCATAAAAAGCCCAGCTTTGCCGGACTTTTTATACAAGTACGAAGAAAAGTTTCGCTTTTCGGAATCCGCGCCCCGCGCGGTGCGTCCCCTCTCGTTTGTAAGGCGCATCGTGCCTTGCAAACGAATCTTTTATTTTGTTTCGTACCAGCTGTGCCCCGCCTTGGCCTCCGCCACGAGCGGCGCATCCATCTGGAACGCGGCCTCCATCTCCTCTTTGAGCAGCCGCATTGCGGTTTCCTGCTCGGATTTGGGCGCTTCGAGGATGAGTTCGTCGTGCACCTGCAAGATCAGGCGGCTTTCCAGCCCCTCGCGCTGCAGGCGGTCGCGCACGCGCACCATGGCGATCTTGATGATGTCCGCCGCCGTGCCCTGGATGGGTGTGTTCATCGCCACACGCTCACCGAATGAGCGGATGTTGAAATTACGGCTCTGCAGCTCGGGCAAGGCGCGGCGGCGGCCGAACAGCGTAGTCACATAGCCGTTTTCCTTGGCGCTCGCCTTGATGTCATCCATATATTTTGCCACGCCCGGATAGGTCGCAAGATAGGTGCGGATGAATTCGCCCGCCTCCTTGCGCGTCACGCCGATATCCTGTGCAAGCGAGAAATCCGAAATGCCGTATACGATGCCGAAGTTGACCGCCTTGCACGACGAGCGCATCTGCGGCGTGACCTCCTCGAGCGGCACATGGTACACCTTGGCCGCAGTTGCGGCGTGAATGTCCTGCCCCGCGCGAAAGGCCTCGATCATGTGCTCGTCCTGCGAGATGTGCGCGAGCACGCGCAGTTCGATCTGCGAATAATCCGCGTCGATCAGCACATGGTCGTCGTCCGGCGCAACAAACATACGGCGCAGCTCGCGCCCCAGCTCGGTACGCACCGGGATGTTCTGCAGGTTCGGGTCGGTCGAGGACAGGCGGCCGGTCGCGGTCACGGTCTGCTGGAAATGGGTGTGGATACGCCCGTCCTTCGGGCTGATGACCTTGAGTAGCCCCTCGACATAAGTGCTCTTGAGCTTGGTCAGCTGGCGGTATTCGAGAATCGCCGGGATGATCGGGTGCAGGCCCGCCAGCTTTTCCAGCACGTCCACATTGGTCGAATACCCGGTCTTGGTCTTTTTCTGGGCAGGCAGGCCGAGTTTTTCAAACAGCACCTCGCCCAGCTGGCGGGTGGAGTTGATGTTGAACTCCCCGCCCGCGTCCTCGTATATCTGGCTGACCAGCACCTCGATGCGCGCGTCCAGCTTATCGCCAAAGGCGCGCAGCTCGTCCGGCGCGACCGCACAGCCCGCGACCTCCATTTCCGCAAGGATGCGCATGAGCGGCAGTTCAATCTCGTAATACAGCTTGCGCATACCAAGTTCTTCGATCTTCGCCGCGGCCTCGGTGTAAATCGCACGCACCGCGCCCACGTGCTGTGCGCAGGCCTCCATCGCCTGCTCCTGGCCGCCGAGCGGCGAAACCGCCGCCGGGTCGTCCAGATCGAGTGCAGGCAGTTCGGTGTTGCAGTAGGCAAGCGCCACGCGCGGCAGGTCGTAGCCCGACTGCGTCGGGTCGATCAGGTAGGCTGCGATGCAGGTATCGAACGGGATGCCCTCGGGCTGGATGCCTCGCGCGAGCAGCGCCGCGACAGCGGGCTTGGCATCGTGCAGGGTCAGTTCGATCGAGCCGTCGAACAGGCGGCGCACAATCGCGTCCCAGTCAGAGGCCTCGAAATCGTCCGCAAACAGCACGTTCGCAGTATCGCCGTCCAGCAGGCAGAGCGCGCCCAGCGTCTCAGGGACCAGTGCAAACACACGGTCGGCAGCGCTCAGCGCGTCGAGCAGCGCAAACGCTTCCGCCGCAGCCCCGATGCGCTGCGGCTTGACCTCGGGCAGTTTGGGCGCGGCGTGCTCGCCGCTCAGGCCCAGCCGTTTGATGAAATTCTTAAACTCCAGCCGGGTCAGCAGCTCGTACAGCGCGGCCTCATCCATATGCGCCTCGGGCAGGTTTTCCACGTCCAGCTCGAGCGGCGCGTTCCGGTCGATGGTCGCCAGCCAGTAGCTGTCCTTCGCCGACTGCCCGCCCGCTTCCAGCTTGGCACGCGCACCCTTTTTGATCTTCGGATCGTCCAGATGCGCATACACGCCGTCCAGCGTACCGAAATCGTGCAGCAGCTGCATGGCGGTCTTTTCGCCGATGCCGGGCACGCCCGGGATGTTGTCCGACGAGTCGCCCATCAGCGCCTTGAGGTCGATCAGGCGGATCGGGTCAAACCCGTATTTTTCGCGGAATTTCTCCGTATCATAAGTCTCATATGTGGTCTGGCCCATCTTCGTGGAAACCAGACGCACGGTCGTACCGCCGCCGACCAGCTGCAGGCTGTCCCGATCGCCTGTGACAATCACACAGCTGTCGCCATGCTCGTCCGCGCGGCGGCTGATCGTACCGATCAGGTCGTCCGCCTCGTAGCCCGCCAGTTCGCAGCGCGTAAGCCCCATCGCGTCGAGCACCTCTTTGGTCACCGGCAGCTGGGCCGCCAGCTCGTCCGGCATCCCCTTGCGCGTGGCCTTGTAGGAGTCGAATTTCAGGTGGCGGAAGGTCTTTTCCTTCACGTCAAAGCAGACGACTGTGCGGTCGGGCTTTTCGTCGTCCTGCAGCTTGAACAGCGTAGCAAGGAAGCCGTAAACCGCGTTGGTCGGCATACCCTCGTGGTTGGAGAGCTGCCGCACGCCGTAAAATGCGCGGTTCAGTATGCTGTTGCCGTCTATTACCATGATTTTCATGAACACAGTCCTCGTCAATCCGTAAATTTTATCAAATGCAAGTTGTTCGATATTGTTCGGTTCTATTATATCCTATCGCTGCACGCTTTTCCAGACAAAAGAAGGGACAGGGCAAACGCCCCGTCCCTGCCTGCTTTTATGATACGCTCAGCCGCCGCATTTCCGCAGCGGCACGCGGAAAGAAATCCGGCGGGGCGTGGGGATATCATCAAACCGGATGGTATAGACCGCGGCCTCCGGGTCAATCTCCTCGATTGTCCCCTCGCCGAAGATCGCGTGCGCAACCCGATCCCCGGCCGCGAAGGACGGCCCCTGCGCCAGCGCGGCAAACTGCCGCTCCGTGAAGCGGATGTGGTCTTTCGCCTCTTTCACAAGGCTGTCCTGCAGTTCGGCGGTATATTCCAGCAGCGGGCGGTCGATATCAAAGATAAAGCGCGAAGGCACGCGCGATGAGCCGTCCACATTGCGCCCCTCATTATCCGAAAGGCACAGCCCCTTCTCCGCGCGGGTCATGGCGACAAAAGCGAGCCGGCGCTCCTCCTCCATCGCGGGCATGGTTTTGGTCTTGGTGGAGGGGAACACGCCCTCGCACAGGCTGCACAGGAACACATACGGGAATTCCAGTCCCTTTGCCGTGTGCACGGTCATCAGCTTGACCGCGTTGCGCCGCTCCGCCGTATCGCTGTTCGAAAACAGCGCGACATGGGACAGGTAATCCTCAAGCGTGCATTCCTCACCACAGGAATTTTCGTATTCGTACACCGACTGCTTGAGCTCTGCCAGGTTGTCCAGCCGCTCCTGGCTGCCCTCGGTGCGCAGCATCTCCTCATAGCCGCTCTGGTTCAGCAGCGCGCTCAGCACCTCAGAGACCGGCTTGCCCGCGTAATCCGCCGCAAAGGTCTCGATCAGGCGGATGAATTTCTTCACCGGCGCGGTGTTGAACAGGCTGTCCTCGATGCTGCGCTGCAGCGCTTCGTACAGCGAGCAGCCGTTCTGCTCCGCATACGACTTGAGAAAGCGCATCCGTTTTTCACCCAGGTTGCGTTTGGGCACGTTTGCAATGCGCTGGAAGGACAGGTCGTCCCGATAGGCAATCATCCGCAGATAGGACAGCGCGTCCTTGATCTCCCTGCGGTCGAAAAACTGCGCGCCGCTGTAGATCGTATAGGGCAGTTCGCGTTTGAGGAACACCTCTTCCAGCGTGCGGGTCACATAGTGCGCGCGGTACAGGATGGCGATATCCCGGTACGGCACCCCCTGCTGCACCAATGCCTCGATCCGGTCCGCAATCCATGCGGCCTCTTTTTCCGCGGAGACCGCATGGTGGAACACCACCGGCCCGCCCTCGGGCAGGACCGGAATCAGGTCTTTTTTAATGCGGTGGGCGTTTTTGCCGATCAGCGCGTTGACCGCGCGCAAAATCTGCGGCGTGGAGCGGTAATTGCGCATCATCATAATGGTCTTACAGCCCGGGAACGCTTTGTCAAAGTCCAGCAGGTACCTGACGTTCGCGCCGCGCCAGGTGTAGATGGTCTGATCCGGGTCACCGACGATAAACAGGTTTTTGTGGTACCCGCACAGCACCTCCATCAGCTTATACTGCAGCTCGTCGATGTCCTGGAATTCGTCGATCATGATATACTCGAGCCGCTGCTGCCATTTGAGACGGATATCCTCATTTTGCTCAAAAATATACAGGGTAAACTGAATCAGATCGTTATAGTCCAGCCCGAAGCACTTTTTCTCCTGATACAGGTAGCCGTAGAAGATGATATCGTCCGCATCGACTGCATTCCTGTACTTTTCATGCAGCGTTTCAAGCGGCATGGCGAGCATATCCCGGTAATACGCCGGCTCCTTAAATATCTTGCGGATTTCGATCATGTCGCGCGCCTTGCTGAAGGTCATGTGCCGCAGGGTCAGGCCGCGCTCTTCATAAATGGTTTGCAGCATCGCGTCGATATCCGCGTTGTCCAGCACGAGAAAGCGCTTGGGATACTGCACCGCATGGCTGTCCTCCTGCAAAACCGAAACGCAGAAGCTGTGAAAGGTGCAGATATAGCCCGCATCGTTGTCCCCGGTCAGCCGGTGGATGCGCTGGCGCATCTCGGCCGCGGATTTATTGGTAAAGGTCACGCACAGGATGTTGCCGGGCAGGATACCCGCCTCGTTGACCAGATAGGCGAACCGGTGCGCAAGCGCGCGGGTCTTTCCCGACCCCGCGCCCGCGATCACACGGACAAAGCCTTCCGTGGCCGTGACCGCCTGCCGCTGTTCCGCATTTAACTGTTCCAGCATATCCTGCATATTGCCCTCATCCTGCTTTCCTTCCGAATGCCTTTGGGCTATTATATCACACTCCGCTTTCATACGCAAACATTTGTTCGCACTTCTTTTCCCTGCCAAACCAGCAGCGCCCCCGCATCCACCCGGGACACGGGGGCGCCGGGACGGCAAGCCGTCCTTGCATCTTGTTATTTTCCAAAGACTGCAGCGCATTCCCGCAGCCACTCGGTCACCGGAATCTGCTGGGGGCAGGCCCGCTCGCACTGCCCGCAGGCGATACAGTCCGAGGCCGCCCCGGCATTTTGAACCGCCTGTTCATAATCCGTCTTGCCCCGCTCCATCTGGCCCCATACCAGCTGCTTGTTGCGGGCCGCAAAAATATCGGGGATCGGGATCTGCTTGGGGCACCCGGCCGTACAGTAGTGGCAGGCTGTGCAGGGGATGGACGGAATGCCGTCAATCGCCTCCTGCGCCCTGCGCACGGCCTCCTGTTCCTCTGCATCCAGCGGTCGGAAATCCTTCATGTACGACAGGTTGTCCTGCATCTGCTCTATATCCGACATACCGGAAAGCACCGTGATAATCCCATCCAGCGAAGCGGCATAGCGGATTGCCCACGATGCATAAGACGCGCTCTTGCCGGCAGAGCGGAAGGCTTCCCGCACCGCTTCGGGCGGATTGGCCAGCACGCCGCCTTTCACCGGTTCCATGATGATAACCGGCTTGTTATGCCTGCGCGCGACTTCATAGTTTGCCCGTGCCGCCACGTTTGGGTTTTCCCAGTCCGCGTAATTGATCTGCAGCTGCACGAATTCCGCATCCGGATGCGCTGTCAGCACCTCGTCCAGGATTTCCGGCGTCGCGTGGAAGGAAAAGCCCCAATGCCGGATCAGGCCCTTTGCCTTCTGCTCTCTGACAAAATCCCAGATATGGAACTTTTCATACATCTGATACGTTCCGGGCTGCAGCGCGTGGAGCAGGTAAAAGTCAAAATAGCCCGCGCCGGTGCGCTCCAGGCTGGTGTAAAACTGCTGTTTCGCCGCCTGCTCGTCCTCAGCTCCCATCCACGCGCACAGCTTTGTCGCCAGCTGGAAGCTTTCCCGCGGATAGCGGTCCACCAGCGCAGCCTTGATTGCCCGCTCGGAATCGCCGCCGTCATATACATAAGCGGTGTCGAAATAGGTCTGCCCCGCCTGCAAAAAAGCATCCACCATATCCTTTGTCTGTTCCAGATCAATCTTTCCGTCTGCCTGTTTGGGCAGACGCATAAATCCAAAGCCCAGCTTGGGGATGGATTCTCCCAGATAGCGTTCCATCCGTCGTTTCCTCCTTGTCCATTGTGTCCCGGTTTTTCGAAGGGCTGCCCTCCGTTCCTGTCAATTCTATTGTACGCCTCAACCATGCCCAAGCACAATACCCAATCTGCTTTGCACGGCCGGGCGGCACGGCTTGTCAAAAACGGTAGCCGGGTGGAGTTTGGACGTTTATCCCTCCTGTCCGGGGCTTGCAGCAGCATCCGATGCGCCTCCCGCGGCGCCGCTGAAGGCACAGTCAGGCAGCTGTGCTTCAGGCAGATGGCACGTCCGCCGCTCTTTCGCCACAAGCCGTTCCACAAACGGCGTCGCCGGATGGCGCAGCAGCTCCTCCGGCGGCGCATACTGCTGGATCGTGCCCTGATCCATCACCAGCACCTTTGTCCCAAGCAGCAGGGCTTCCCCGATGTCATGGGTCACAAACAGCACCGTGATGCCGGTCTGCGCATGGATCCGCCGCAGTTCGGCCTGCAGCTGGGAGCGGGTGATCTCGTCCACCGCGCCAAACGGCTCATCCATCAACAGGATTTCCGGAGAGGCCGCCAACGCACGGGCGATTCCCACCCTCTGCTGCTGTCCGCCGGAAAGTTCGTCCGGATATCGCTCTTTCAGCGATTCATCCAGACCGACAATCCGCATCCATTTGGACACCGCCTCCTTTGTCTTTGCCTTATTGCGCCGGTTGAGCAGGTTCGGCACATAGGAGATGTTCTGCCCCACCGTCATATGCGGGAACAGGACGCTGCCCTGGATGGCATATCCGATGTTGCGCCGCAGTTCGGTCTGGTTTTTGCCGCGGATGGGTTCGCCGTCCACCAGAATGTCGCCGGCCGTCGGTTCGATCAGGCCGTTGACCATTTTCAGCGCCGTTGTCTTGCCGCAGCCGGAGGACCCGATAATGGTCACGAACGCCCCCTTTTCCACGGCAAGGGAAAACCCTTCCATAATGATCTTGTCGCCATACGATTTTTTGATATTTCGAAATTCAATCGCTGTCTGCATGGTATCTCCCTCCTACTGCAGCAGGCCATGACTGTGCAGGAACGCCTGCGCCACATCGCGCGGCTCCCTGCCCCCGGTCTCGACCGCGTAGTTCATCTGCGCCATATCGCTGTCCGAAATCATCCCGGACAGCTTTTGCAGCACGTTTTCCAGCTCCGGATGCTCCTCCAGAACCTCGCTGCGGATTACATTGCCGCACAGGTACGAGGGATAGAACTGCTTATCGTCCTCCAGCACCACAGCATCCGCGGCGGCAAGCTGTCCATCGGTCGTGAAGATCACCATAGCGTCGATCTCCCCCTGCGCAAGCGCCTGATATTTCAGCCCGATATCCATATCCATGGTTTCTTTGAAATGCAGGCCATAGGTCTCGCACAGCGCGCCGTAGCCGTCTTCCCGCTCGAAGAAATCATACTCCGCACCGAAAACAAGCTGACTGGAAACCGCCGCCAAATCCGAACAGGTCTGCAATCCGTACTGCTCCGCTATCTCCCGGCGCACCACCAGCCCATACGTGTTATTAAAGCCGTACATCCCGCACCACTGCATGTCATAGCCGTCCCTGTATTCCTGCTGCAGCTGATCGAACAGGTCTTCGGTATACAGCCCGTCTCTTTTGAGCACCATATTCCACGCCGTGCCTGTATACTCGGGATACAGGTCAAATTCCCCGCTTTCCATGGCGGGCTGGATGTTGGACGTGCCGCCGCCCACGCCCTGCGTCAGCTCGACGGTCAAATCCGTGTCCTGCTCGATCAGCAGGTCCAGCATTTCGCCGAGCACATATTGCTCGGTCATGGGTTTTGTTGCGATACGGATGGTATCCCCTGTCCCGGCCGGAACCAGCATGGCGATCACCAGCCCCGCACAGGCCAGCACCGCGGCTGCGCCAACAAGCCGGTTGATCTTTTTCGCCTTCGCACTGCGTTTCTGCATGCGTTTTTCCGCAAAGCCAAGCAGGGAATCCATGACCAGCGCCAGCAGCGCGATCAGCAGGCTCCCCGTCATGGTCATGGCTGCATTATTGGTCGTAATGCCGCGGTAAATCGCAACGCCCAGCCCTCCCGCGCCGATGAACGAAGCAATACCGGCAAGCGCGATGGTCATGGTCACCATATTGCGGATGCCGGACAGGATCACCGGCATGGCCAGCGGCAGCTTAATTTTCAGCAGTATCTGCATGCGGGTGCTGCCCATCCCCTTTGCAGCCTCCAAAAGGGCCGGGGAAACGTTGGAGATACCGGTGTGCGTGCTGCGCACCATCGGCAGAAGCGCGTAAACCGTCAGGGCAATGACTGCCGTGGCATTGCCCACCCCGGAAAACGGGATCAGGAAGCCCAGCATGGAGATCGAGGGGATGGTATACAGGAAATTGATAAGGCCCAGCGTGGGTTTTGCCGACCGCTGGAATTCGCTGATTAAAATGCCGACCATCCCGCCGAACACGACCGCAATCAAAATAGCGATCAGCGAAATCCCCAAATGCTC
>USSI01000044.1 GCA_900557315.1 uncultured Butyricicoccus sp.
TGCCCGCCATGGTGGCGCGCGGCAACCTGTTTGGGTGTCAGTTTCACC
Source organism: uncultured Butyricicoccus sp. (assembly GCA_900557315.1). Lineage (GTDB taxonomy): Bacteria > Bacillota > Clostridia > Oscillospirales > Butyricicoccaceae > Agathobaculum. The sequence goes on from USSI01000044.1 coordinate 49, forward strand.
CGGAAAAAAGCGGAAAGGTGGGGCTGACAATGCTCCAGAACTTTGCAAAACTTACGGAGGTGGAAAAATGAGGGTTATCCCTGCGATTGATCTCAAAGACGGACAGTGCGTGCGTCTGCAAAAGGGCGATTACGATACGGTGCACAAGGTGGCAGAGGACGCGGTGGAGACCGCGCGCCGTTTTCTGGACGCAGGTGCGACGCTGATTCATATGGTGGACTTGGATGCGGCCAAGGACGGTACGCATGCCAACTATGACGTGGTTGAGCGCGTCATCCGCGAGACTGGCGCAACGGTTGAGCTGGGCGGCGGCATCCGCACGATGGCAGATATTGAGAATGTGCTGAAGCTGGGCGTATGGCGTGTCATCATCGGCTCGGCGGCGGTGCGCAACCCCCAGTTTGTGGCTGAGGCTGTGAAGAAATACGGTGAAAAGATCGTCATCGGCGTGGACGCCAAGTCCAAAACCGTGCGCACGGACGGCTGGCTGGGCGACAGCGGCGAGAACTACATCTCGTTCGCCGAGCGCATGGAGTCCTACGGCGTGAAAAATATCATTTTCACGGATATCGACAAGGACGGCATGCTCGCCGGTCCGAACTTTGACCAGCTCGCCGCGCTGCGTGCGTCGGTCGCGTGCTGCCTGATCGCGTCGGGCGGTGTGTCCACGATCGAGGACATCCGCCGGCTGAAAAAGCTGGGCATTGAGGGCGCAATCGCGGGCCGGGCGGTCTATACCGGCACGCTCGATCTCGCTGCGGCGATCCGTGAAGCGGCAGCTGACTGATACAGGCAGAGGAGGGAACAATCCCATGTTGGCAAAACGCATCATCCCCTGTTTGGATGTAAAGGACGGCCGCGTGGTCAAGGGCGTGAACTTTGTCGGCCTGCGCGATGCGGGCGACCCGGTGGAGCTGGCCAAGTTCTACTCGCAGGAAGGCGCGGATGAGATCGTATTCCTTGATATCACCGCGACGAGCGATAACCGCGACACGATTGCGGACGTAGTGCGCCGCACCTGCCGCGAGGTTTTTGTGCCGGTCACGGTGGGCGGCGGCATCCGCACGGTGGACGATTTCCGCGACATCCTGCGCGCGGGCGCGGATAAGATTTCGGTCAACTCTGCGGCGGTCAAAAATCCCGGTCTGGTGGACGCGGCGGCGGAGAAATACGGCAGCCAGTGTGTGGTTGTCGCGATCGACGGCAGGCACACGGGCAAAACGCCTTCGGGCTTTGAAGTCTATGTTGCGGGCGGCCGCACGCCGACCGGCATTGACGCGGTCGCGTGGGCGAAAGAGGTTTACGAGCGCGGCGCGGGCGAAATCCTGCTCACCTCGATGGATAAGGACGGCACCAAGTCGGGCTTTGACCTGGAACTGACAAAGGCGGTCGTGGACACGGTCGGCATCCCGGTGATCGCATCGGGCGTGCACTTTTCCGAGGTATTCCAGCAGACCGGCTGTGACGCGGCGCTTGCCGCAAGCCTGTTCCACTACCGCGAACTGACCGTGGGCGAGGTCAAGGCGCATCTGCAGGAAAAAAATATTCCGGTGAGGTTGTGACAATGGATTTATCGAAATTTTTCGTCAAGGCGCCGCTGATCCCGGTGATCTGTCAGGATGAGCGCAACGGCGAGGTGCTGATGCTGGGTTACGCCAACGAGGAAGCGCTCCGCCTGACCATGGATACCGGCACCGCGTGGTTTTTCTCGCGCTCGCGGCAGAAGCTGTGGAACAAGGGCGAGACCTCGGGCAATTTTATCTTTGTCAGCAAGATACTGTCCGACTGCGACGACGATACGCTGATCTACGTCGGCACGCCCAAGGGGCCGGTCTGCCATACGGGCAACCGCACCTGCTTCTATACAACGCTGTGGGAGAAAGAGGATCGGTAATGGCAATGTTCCCGTTGACGGTTCTGCTTGGCGGCGTGCTGGCAGTGATCGTAATTATTGTGGCAGTGGTGCTGCTGGTCACACGCCGATGAAGGGAGAAACCGTATGAGAAGCATATGGGAAGGCGCCTGCGCAGGTCTTACCGCGCTGGGCGCAGGCCTCTATGCCAGGGAGCGCGGCTGGGGGCCGGTGCGGGCAGCCGCTGCGGCCGCCGGTACGGCGTTTGTCACTGCGTGGCTGATCCGGCAAATGCAAGAAAAACAAGACAGGGAGGACCAGACAGATGAATTCCTTTGAACAGATGGAGTCCGTCATCGCACAGCGCAGGGCCGAACCGCAGGAAGGTTCGTACACCTGCTACCTGTTCGAAAAGGGACTGGATAAAATACTCAAAAAGGTGGGCGAAGAGTGCGCCGAAACCATTATCGCCGCGAAAAACGGCGATAAGAAAGAACTGGTCGGTGAGATCAACGATGTGTTCTATCACATTATGGTCATGATGAACGAATGCGGTGTGACGCTTCAGGATGTGTGCGAGGAAATGGATATCCGCGCACAGAAAATCGGCAACCTCAAACAGTTTCACGTCTCCGACCACAATACCTGAGAACAAAACCCTTTCCTGCGCCGTGTTGCTTACAGGAGGAGGGAAAATCCCCCGGCCGCTTGCAAATTTTCTGCAACGGATCGGGGGATTTTTGGCTCTTATAGGCGAGGGCTTCAGAATATCTTAAGAAATCCCATGCGGGAATCTTAAGAATGCCCTGTTATACTGTCATCATACGGTACGGCGTACGCCGGGAAAGGAAAAATTATGACCACCCGTTATGTCAACGTAGAGGGAATGCGTGTGCGCGGGGCTGCGGCGGCCGCGCCGGTAAAAACCGCGCCGAAGCCTGCAGGCAAAACCGCGCCGCGCCGCCGGAAAGTGAAAAAACGCCGCCATCCGATCCGCAGCCTGTTTCTGCTCGCGGTGCTGGCAGCGGCCGTATGGGGCGGCCTGCGGCTGCTGGAGGGCGTGCGCGCCGAGGCAGACTGGGCGGCACGCGGTATTGCGGTCGAGGACGGCACCGCCGCCGCGATCGTCAAACTGGCCCATCAGGACAGCCGCGCGCAGGCGATACTGGACAGCCCGGAAGCTTATCCGGCGGACTATCTGGACATGCTCGCCCGCAACAGCGAGACGTTGGACTTTGTGCTGGGCTATCCCGCGCACCACGGCGATGCGCCTGCGCAGAGCCTGACCGAATCGCTGGACACGGTGCCCCTTCTGCTGCAATGGGATGCGCGCTGGGGCTACCAGCCCTACGGCAGCAGCACGGTTGCGGTCAGCGGCTGTGCGCCCGCCTGCCTTTCTATGGCGGCCAGCTACCTGACAGGGGATGCATCCGTCACGCCGTACCGCGTGGCGCAGTTTGCAGAGCAGCAGGGGTATTATGTACCCGGACAGGGGACGAGCTGGTCGCTGCTGACCGAGGGCGCGTCCGCGTTCGGCATTTCCTGCCGCCAGCTTGCGCTCGACAAGGCGCAGATCGACGCTGCGCTCGATGCCGGGCATCCGGTGATCTGCTCGATGTCGCCGGGCGATTTCACCACCGAGGGGCATTTCATCGTGCTGTATGGCCGTACAGCGGACGGCTACACGGTGCGCGATCCGAACAGCATCGCGCGCAGCGAAAAAACGTGGTCATACGACCGGCTTTCCGGGCAGATTGCAGCGCTGTGGGAGTGCGCGAAAGCATAATGGACAGGAGGGGGACGGAATGAAAAAGGGATGGCTGCGGGCAGCGGCGATGCTGCTGGTTTCCGTACTGATCGTGAACATAACCTGGTATGGATGGCGGGCGGAAAAATACAGCCGGTATATCCAAGGGATGCGGCCGCAGGTGTTTTATACGGTGCTCGATCCCTGCTATTATGCGATTGACGAAGAAGGCTATGATTTCAGTGTTGCCTATCCGGCGTATCTGTCCACGACCGGCAACCTGTGTGTCGGCGCGCCGGCGGGAGAAGACGGGAACCTGTTTACCGATGCGCTCATTATCTGGCCGGAGATGGACGGCGGATATTCCTATGGCCTGCTGCTCTATGATCCGCAGGGCGCGTACCAGATCATGACGGACGGCAATGGGACTGCGCTCGACAGCCGTTTTGACCCGGTCGTACGGGATCATGCGCAGTCGGTTGCCGGGCTGTTTCAAAAGGCAAAGCAATGGTGGGAGCTGTCCTGACCGGGCATTTTGCGCGATAGATCTTGCAGGGGCGGGAAAAACGTGTTATGCTTGTCCCGAGGTGAACAGAATATGCGCAGAAAAGACAGGGAAATCTCCGGACGGGAGAACATCGAGCCGATTTTGCAGGCGTGCAGGACCTGCCGCCTGGCGATGATCGCGGATGGCGCGCCCTATGTGATTCCGCTCAACTTCGGCTATACCTGGGACGACGAGGGCCTGACGCTGTATTTCCACAGCGGGTTGAAGGGCAAGAAGATTGACGCACTGCGCGCCGACCCGCGCGTCTGCTTTGAGATGGACACCGAGCAGGGCGTGACCGGCGAGGGCGACCTTGCCTGCCGGTACAGCTTTGCGTTTTCCTCCATCGTGGGATATGGGAGTATCGAATTTGCGCAGAACAACGAGGAAAAGCGGCGCGGCTTTGACGTGATTATGCAGCACCAGACCGGCCGCGGCGGCTGGACCTATACTGATGCGGCGCTGTCGGTCGCGGAGGTATTCCGGGTGCACGCGGATTCGTTCGAAGCTTCGCGCAAGCTGTCCTGAGGGGAGAAAAGCCGGACAGGCGCAGGGAAACCTGCGCCTGTTTTTTTGTATGCGTAAAATCCCATGCATGTGGGAAAACTGTCCCTGTAGGAGCGCCCGGCGGTTTATGCCGGGCAGACAGGCTCTGCGGGGAAGAGGATGCGAATGAAACTGCTCAAACGCAGCGGCTGGATATGGGATATTGCCGCCGATCTGGTGGGCGGCGTGTGCTATGCAGTGGGCATCTATGTGTTTGCAAAACACGCGGATTTCGCGCCGGGCGGCGTTTCCGGTCTGGCGCTGCTGTTCAATCGTCTGACCGGGTTGCCGGTCGGGCTGGGGACGCTGCTGCTCAACCTGCCGCTGTTTGTACTCAGTTACCGGTTTGTCGGGCGGCAGTTCCTGCTCAAAACCCTGCGGAGCATGTTGATCTGTGTGCTGTTTCTTGATGTGATATTCCCGCGCTTCTCCGCCTATACGGGCGAGCCTTTCCTTGCAGCGCTCTATTCAGGCGTGTTCCTTGGTACCGCGCTGGCGCTGTTTTATATGCGCGGTTCCTCTTCCGGCGGCATGGACCTGCTGACCATGACGGTGAAAAAACTGCGGCCGCACCTGTCGATGGGGACCGTTATGATGGTGATCGACATGGCTGTGATCCTGCTCGGGTGGCCGGTGTTCGGCAACGTGGATGCGGTGCTGTACGGCTTGACGGCAGTTGCGGTAAACGCATTCGTGCTGGACAAGATCATGTACGGTGCGGGCGCCTGCAAGCTGGTCATTATCATCACGGATGCAGGGCAGGAGGTTGCCAAACGCATTGCCGACCAATGTGCGCGCGGCTCCACGCTGGTTCATGCGGCCGGCAGCTATACCGGCGCGGAGCGGCATATTCTGCTCTGTGCCTGCGGCAAGGCGGAGGCATACAAGGTGCGCACTGCCGCGCATGAGATCGACGCAGATGCCTTTGTGATGGTCACGGAGACGAGCGAAGTGTTCGGCGAGGGATTCGCTGACCCGCGGGGGATTGTCCCATTACCGTAGCAGAGAAAACGCCTTCCGGCGGACACCGGAAGGCGTTTGTAACGGTTTATACCTCGTCCCAGAAGGACTGTGCAAGTCGGTCGGCCTCGGCCTCAGCCTGCTGGAGCAGGGCTTCCACATCGTTGCCGATGATATCCAGCCCCTGCGCCGCCAGCGTATCGAAGCGTGCACCCGACAGCATCGCGCAGATCGAGCGCAGATAAGCGGAGGCGTGGTCGGTCAGCACGGGGTTGCTGTTATCCACATATCCGCCGCGCGTGGTGACATAGACAAAGCGTTTCAGCCCGCAGTCGGCTACGGTTTGGCCATATTCGTTATAATGGAAGGTCAGGCCGGTGACGCACAGGCGCTCCAGATAGTTGCGCACCATGGAGGGCACGCTCAAATCCCAGAACGGGCAGGCAAGCACCACTGCATCCGCATTTTTAAACTGGTTTGCCAACGCGAAAAACGGCATGTTGAACGCGCCGTCTGCCGAAAGTGCGTTGCGTTCTGCGATGTCTTTCGCGTCGTAGGGCGTCAGGTGCAGCGCGGGCAGGGCGAGGACTTCAATGTCCGCATCAGGGATCTGCTTGACCAGGCGCTGCGCCAGCCGCAGCGTGCGCGACTGGGTACCGCGGATACAGCCGTTGACAAATAACACTTTTTTCATCTCTGCTTACTCCTTTGGAAGCTCCCTGCCGCATTTGCGGCAGAAGGCAAAATCATTTTGTACCGGCGCACCACAGTATGGGCAAAAGTGCGTCTGCGCAGAGGGGGCGCTGGAAGGGGGCTGCGCATGGCCGAACCGCTCGTTCAGCGGGTCTGGCTCCTCGGAATCATCGGTAATGTCAAAGGCGGAATACCGGTTTTTGCCGGAGGCATTTTTGAAATGATAAACCGCATTGAAAATCCCGATGATAATGAACAGTACGCCGAACAATGGGAAGATGATGCCGGCAATGCCGAACCCGTTTGTCATAGATGCGGCAAGCACGGTCCAGAATATGCCGAAAATGATGCTGAACACTGCGCCGAAGCCGCCCATCATGGACGGACCGCGGCCCGGCTTGATGCTTTTCATATGTGCCACCTGCCTTTGCTTCATCATAGCACAGCGGCAGGGGAAAGGCAAGACAAAGCGCGTCCTTGAATGGGCGCGCTTTTGTGTATGAAAAAGCCTTCGTTATGCTTCGCTGCGCCTTACGAATTTGCTGCGCGGGGCGCGGCAGATCGGGCAAATGAAATCGTCCGGGATGTCCTCTGCCAGCCGGACGTAGCCGCAGACCGTGCATTTCCAGCCTGCGTCCGCGGACAGCTCATGGTATATGGGCGCAACAGGCGGGATGTCCTCGCCGCGCTTTTCAAACGCCTTGGCAGTCAGGCAGTCGCCGTCGCCGAGCACCTCGGCGTCAAGCAGTTCGCAGATAAACAGGGTGTAGGACCCGATCGCGACGGTTTCGGTCACCTTGAGGCTCAGGCGCGAGACCATGCCGCCCTTGAGATACGGACAGCCCTGCTTATCGGTCTCAAAGGGGAAGGAAGCAAATTTATCAACCGCGCGGCCGGATTTGTAGCCGAATTCGTTGACGATTTTATCTTCCGCATCCGCTGCCAGCAGGGTAACGGCGGCGGTGCCGCTCTTTTTGAGCGCAGCGCAGGTGGCGGAGTCGTTGTTCAGCGACAGGGTGAACTTGGGCGGCCGCGAGGAGGTGACCTGATGCAGGGAGTTGATGATGCAGCCGTAATTTTTGCCGCCCTCCGCTGTGGAAACCAGTGACAGGGAGTAATCCAGCTTTTTATATGCAGCGTTATTCATGATGCCATCCTTTCTCGTCTGAATTAATAAAAATAATTATCAATTACAAGTTTATACTATCATAATTGAAGGCGAAAATCTACATCAAAATCCCTAAAGTTATGCTATGTTTTTTGGCGATTCAGAACAGGTTGCGGATGTTGGGCCGCTGCAGTTCGGGAAGGTGGTGCAGCTGTGCGAGCAGTTCCGCGCGGTCGATCAGGTAATCGGTTTCGCTGCCGGATGCTTTCGCGGTAAGCACCCGATCGAACAGGCGGTCCGCCTGATCCACTTCGGTATGCAGCAAAAGCAAGCCGAGCAGGGTTTGGATATCCTCCCATTTTGCGTGTGCCTGTTCGACTTCACCGGCTTCCACAGCCGTAATCACTGCGCCGACCTCGTTTTCCACCACCCGCAGGCTCCATACACTGCCGAAAACTAGCGCAGCGCACAGGAAGAGCGAAAAGATAATCCGCTGCATACTTATCTGCCCTCCTTCCGCTGCAGGAATGTGTTGCCGCAGTCGTCAAGGGTCATCAGGAACACATCGGACAGCGCGATGCTCTGGTTTTTCAGACGGTTTTCGATATCGCGCGGGTCAAGATGCAGCAGCTGCAGGGAACGGCTTACCAGCTTGCCGTCCGACACCACGACAAGCGGCAAGCCGGTGTCCTTGGGCGTCAGCCCGAGCATCTCCGCCGTGACCTGCTGCTGAGGCTGCTTGAGGACAACGGACAGCGAGCCGTCCGGCTCAATTACGCCATATTTGACATCTGAAACCGAAGAAACATTCTGCTTTCGCAGGGTTTCAATAACCTCGTCCGTTGTCAGACGCATCTGGCGCAGTTTTTTGATGTCAAGCTGGCCGCCGCGGATGATAATGGCAGGCTGGCCATTAATCAAACGGCGGAAGGAGCGGCTTTTGAGCGCAAGGAAGCTCAGCAGGATTTCGAGCACGATCAGTGTGGCGATCGGGATCAGCCCGGCAACCATCGGGATGCCGAGATCCTGCATGGGAACGGCGGCAAGGTCGGAGACCAGGATCGTGACAACCAGTTCGGACGGGTCAAGCTCACCGATCTGACGCTTGCCCATCAGGCGGACCGCAGCAATCACCGCACAGTACAGGATCAGCGTGCGCAGCAAGGGGACAGCCATTATAACACCTCGTTTGGTAACAGTTTTGCCGGTAGTATGTCAAAAAAAAGGCAGTTTATTCCCAATACAGGAATTTAACAAACTAATATGCGAAAAAGTGTTGACAATCGTCCTGCGCGGTTTTATAATATGAAGTACATTTTGAATATTGAATAAGGCGATGAACGGAAAAGTAGCGTCTGGAATCCAGTGAGAGAGCCGCCGGTTGGTGAAAGGCGGTGGAGGAAGGAAAGGGCGAAAGTCCTCC
>USSI01000045.1 GCA_900557315.1 uncultured Butyricicoccus sp.
GCCGCATCCGTAAGGCGGCAAAGCCGCCAACGGCTGCGCAGTGAGCGCCGCTACACCCCATATTTCGGCCTTTTCCATTTTAACGGCGGCTTGTACGGGCTGCGAGTGCCTTCCCGAGATTGCCACGGGCGCAGAGCGCCCTCGCAATGACAAATCGGGGGCCGTTGCCATTTTATCGTTACCCAATACGAATCGGCGGTGCAGCGCCAGGAGCGGCATGCCGCTCCCCTACAGCGAACGGCCGGAGGTCTGTTTATTTTTCATTCTTCATTTTTCAGTCTTCAGGATTCATTTCCATGCGCCCCTCCCCTACAATGCACGGCAGAAAGCCTCGTGCAGCTCTCCACTTTCCATTCTCGTCTTTCCACTTCCATACTGCTCTTCCTCTACACATAACATTACAAATATCTTCGTTCTATGGAAAAAGCACAAAAATCCGCGGGGGAACCCGAAACGTTCGTTGATTATTCCGTCACGGCGGGATTTGACGAACGCGGGCAAATGTGATAAAATAAAGGCACAAAGAGAAAGCGGCGCGTTCAAAAATACAGACCCGGTTTTCGGGATCGCGCGGCAGGATCGGTTCGTTGCCGACCGTCTGGGCACACCTGCGTTTGCGGCAGGTGCGCCGTTTTTTTTCAGACGGGGCAGGGAGGAGAATCAGAATGTATGACATTTCGCGTCTGCTGCGGGACAATCCCTATCCGGGCCGCGGCATCGTGCTCGGCCGCTCCGGCGACGACCGGTGCAGCGTGCTGGCCTATTTCATCATGGGCCGCAGCGCCAACAGCCGCAACCGCGTGTTTGTCCGGACGGACGACGGCATCCGCGCGCAGGCCTTCGACCCTGCGGCCATGACGGATCCCAAGGGCATCCTCTATAACCCGGTGCGGCGCATCGGAGAGGCGTGGGTCGTCTCGAACGGCGACCAGACCGACGCCATCCGCGACTGCTTCGCCGTCGGCCGCCCGTGGGAGGAGGCGCTGCGCGCCAGCACGTTCAAGCAGGACGCGCCGGACTTCACGCCGCGCATCTCGGGCCTGCTGTATCCGGACGGGCACTATGCCCTGTCCATCCTCAAGGCGATGGAGGGCAGCCCGCGCTGCTGCCAGCGCAGCGTCTTCGACTATGACGTGCCGCGCGCCGGGATGGGACACATCATCTACACCTACGAGGGCGACGGCACGCCGCTGCCGTCCTTCTGCGGAGAGCCGCGCGCCGTGACCATCTGCGGCAGTCAGGAGGACTTCACCGCGGCGGTGTGGTACGGCCTGCACGCGGAAAACCGCGTGTCGCTCTTCACGGCCTTCATCGACCGCCGGAGCGGCGAGGTCACGACCCGGATCGTGAATCGGAATCAGAATTTAGGCGTTTGAGGAGAACATCATGCAGACGGACCGTTATATTTCCCCGCTCTCCACGCGCTATGCCAGCGCGGAGATGCAGTATCTTTTCTCGCAGGACTTCAAATTCCGCACCTGGCGGCGGCTGTGGATCGCCCTGGCCCGCGCGGAGAAGACGCTCGGCCTTGCCATCACGGATGAGCAGATCGCCGAGCTGGAGGCCCATCGCGACGACATCAACTACGCTGAGGCCGAGGCCCGCGAGCGCGAGGTGCGCCACGACGTGATGAGCCACGTCTACGCCTACGGCCTGCAGTGCCCGAAGGCGGCGGGTATCATCCACCTCGGCGCGACGTCTTGCTACGTCGGCGACAACACGGACCTCATCATCCTGCGCGAGGCCGCGCAGCTCGTGGTGAAGAAGGCCGTGCAGGTCGTGCGGAACCTCTCGGCCTTTGCCGACCGCTGGAAGGACACGCCCTGCCTCGGCTACACCCATCTGCAGCCCGCCCAGCTCACGACCGTGGGCAAGCGCGCGGCGCTGTGGATCAACGAGCTGCTCATGGACATCGATGAGCTGGAGTTCCGCCTGTCGCGCCTGCAGCTGCTCGGCTCGAAGGGCACGACCGGCACACAGGCCTCGTTCCTCGAGCTGTTCGGCGGCGACGAGGGCAAAATTCAGGAGATGGAGCGCCTGATCGCGGACGAGATGGGCTTTGCGGGCGTCGTGCCGGTGTCCGGCCAGACGTATTCCCGCAAGGTGGACAGCTACTTCCTCTCGGCCCTGTCCGGCGTCGCCCAGAGCGCGATGAAGTTCGCGAACGACCTGCGCATCGCCCAGTCGTTCGAGGAGCTGGAGGAGCCGTTTGAGAAGAACCAGATCGGCTCTTCCGCCATGCCGTACAAGCGCAACCCGATGCGTTCCGAGCGCATCTGCGCACTTGCGCGCTACGTCATTACGGACAGCCTGAACCCGGCCTTCACCTCCGCCACCCAGTGGTTTGAGCGCACGCTGGACGACTCGGCCAACAAGCGCATCTCGGTACCCGAGGCGTTCCTTGCGGTGGATGCGATCCTGAACATCATGATTAACGTGGTTTCCGGCCTGGTGGTGTATCCCAAGGTCATCGAGGCGCATGTGATGAACGAACTGCCCTTCATGGCGACCGAGAACATCATGATGGATGCGGTCAAGCGCGGCGGCAACCGTCAGGAGCTGCACGAGCGCATTCGCGAGCATTCGATGGCCGCGGGCAAGCGTGTCAAGGAAGAGGGGCTGGACAACGACCTGATCGACCGCATCGCGGCCGACCCGATATTCGGCATGACGCGCGAGCAGATCGTGGCGCACCTTGACCCGGCGGCGTACATCGGCCGCTGCCCGTCTCAGGTGGATGAGTTCCTGAGCGAATGCGTCCGCCCGGCGATCGCGCCGTATCTGGACGGCGAAGATGTGACGGTGGAGATCAACCTTTGATTATGGCTCAAGCCACGGTTTGAAACAGGGGGCCAGCCGCGCCGCAGGCGCGCAGGCCGCTGTCCCGTTCTGCCGCAAAGCGGCAATAGCAGGAGCGCGCGTCCCGGGACGGAAGGTTTCTCCGCCGCTGACAAAAATTCCACCTGGCTGCTATGGGATGCGTGGGAAGGCTGCAGGACGGCCCTCCTGCTGAATGTGTGCCGGCGCGCGGAATGGATGCCGCGCGGGGCGCAACGTGTGCGAATGGACATGGTTCGATAGAAAATGCCCGCTCTGCGGGCTTTTTCTTTGCCGCTTCTGCCAAGGTTGACTTTTTGGCGGTTTCGCAGTATACTACTTTAGTTGTGTAAGAACATAAAGGAGGCGCTTAAAGTGAAAAAAAGTGTGATTTCCTTTATCGCCGTCATGCTGGTGATTATTTTCCTCGGCGTAACGGCGGTAACGGGCGTGTATATTCCGGGAGGCTGGACCATGCCGTTCCGGGACAGCGGGACGACGGAGAATGCGCCCGCAACAGCGGTCACTTCGGAGGACGGTGCATCCAATACGGAGACCGGGACAACGGATACCGCTGATCCGTCCACGGACACGGCGGACACTACAGACGGATCCGCGGATGCTGCGGATACCACCGCAGACACGGCCGCGGACAGCTCGGCAGATACCACGGCCGAAACCGGCGGCACGGCTGCTGACCTGCGGGCGATTATCCCGAGCGTCATGGATACCGAGAACGGTATCCGCCTGGGCCTGGACCTGGTCGGCGGCTCGCGCATCGTATATGAAGCGGTGCTGCCGGAAGGCTATGACACGGGCAACCTGTCCGACGATATGCAGACCGCGCAGGCAATGATCCGTCAGCGTCTGACCAGCCAGGGCTTTACCGAAGCCACGGTTGCGCTTTCGGGCGATAACCGCCTGACCGTCGAAATCCCGCAGATCACCAACCCGGAGGAAGCGGTGCAGACGCTCGGCACGACCGCGCAGCTGCTGTTCATGGATATTGACGGCTATAATGAGTATATCGCGGCGCTGGCCGAGGACGAGACCGTGGACGCGGCGGACTATGCGCTGCTGACCGGTTCGGATGTTGACAGCGCAAGCGCTGAGTACGGCCAGACCTCGGAGACTTCGCCGATGCAGAACTATGTGCAGGTGACCTTCACGACCGACGGCCGGCAGAAGTTCGCGGACGCGACCCAGTCGGTCGCAGCGCGTTCGACGGACAACGGCGGCGACGGCTATAACCAGCTGCTGATTATCATGGACGGCCAGATCATTTCTGCGCCTTATGTATCCGAGCGAATCGACAGCGAAAACTGCGTTATCACGGGCAGCTTCGATCAGGAAAGCGCGGAGCAGCTTGCCGGTCTGATTGACGCAGGCCAGCTTCCGTTCAGCCTGACGCAGGTAGAACTGCGTTCGGTCGGCCCGCAGCTGGGCGCGGACGCCCTGCAGACCTCGCTGCTTGCCGGCGCGATCGGCGTGCTTCTGGTATGCCTGTTCATGCTGATTGTCTATCGCGTGCCGGGCCTGGTTGCCTGCCTTGCGCTGGGCTTCTATATCGTGATTGAGGCGCTTCTGTTCAGCCTCTTCCGCATCAACCTGTCCCTGCCGGGCATCGCGGGCATCATCCTGTCGATCGGCATGGCGGTTGACGCAAACGTTGTTATCTTTGAGCGCATCAAGGAAGAACTGCGCGCAGGCAAGACGGTCAAGAGTGCGATTGACTCCGGCTTTAAGCGCGCGTTTACCGCGATTTTTGACTCCAACCTGACCACGCTGATCGCGGCGGCCGTGCTGTTCTTCTTCGGTACGGGCACGATCGTCGGCTTTGCGACCACGCTGGGCCTTGGCGTTATCATCTCGATGTTCACCGCGCTGACGGTGACCCACTTCCTGCTTAACCGCATGGTGGATTTCCGAATCCGCAGCCCCAGGGCCTATGGCCTGCGCGAGAAAAAGCGCGAAGGCGGCCGCTTCCCGGTCCTCAAGAATTCCAAGATTTTCGGCGGCATTTCCGTGCTGCTGGTGGCGACCGGGCTGGTGGCGCTCATCCTGCTGCCGTTTGGCAAGAACCTGTTCAACCTGAGCATTGACTTTGCCGGCGGCACCGAGATGGAGTTTAATATGCACCAGACCGTGACGCAGGACATCCAGAGCGATGTCAGCAGCCTGTTTGAGGAGACGACCGGTGTGACCCCGTCTTCGGTTACCTCGTCGGGCGACGGCAACCAGGACGTGCTGATCCGTTCGACCTCGATCACCTCCGAGCAGCGTGAAGCGGTGATTGCAGCAATGCTGGAGCAGTACGATCTGAATCAGGAGACGGACATCCTGAACAACAACGACGTTTCCGCTTCGGTCGGCAGCGACCTGCAGCGGTCGGCAGTGCTGTGCGCGGTGCTTGCAATCGTGCTCATGCTGCTGTATATCACCTTCCGCTTTGAACTGACAAGCGGCCTGGCGGCGGTCGTCTGCCTGGTACATGACCTGCTGATTATGCTGAGCGTGTATGTATGGCTGCAGATACCGCTGGACACCAACTTTATCGCCGCAGCGCTGACCATCCTCGGTTACTCGATCAATGCGTCGATCATCGTATTCGACCGCGTGCGCGAAAACCTGCGCACCGCGCGCCGGGAGCCCTTCGAGGAGGTTGCAGAACGCAGCATTTGGCAGACCATGGGCCGAACCATCAACACCACGCTGACCACGCTGTTCACCATCGGTATGGTGTTCATCCTGGGCGTGCCTTCGCTCAAGCAGTTCACCCTGCCGCTGATCGTCGGCATCCTGGCAGGCGCCTGGTCGTCCATTCTGCTGTCAGCCAGCCTGTGGGCGTTCTTCCGCAGAAAGTTCCGCAAGCATAAGGTGTAACCATATTGTGCTGGGCCGGGAGGAAGGCGTCCCGGCGGGTACATGTGGAGGAAACCGCGCGTATGCGCACAATACAGAGCGACAGGGGCGCCTTCCGGCGCCCCTGCTTTGAAATGGGAGGTTTGTCATGCGGGTTGGTATTTCAACGGCATGTTTTTATCCGCAGCCGCTGGAGGAAATCCTGCCGGTTCTGGCAGGGCTCGGTGTGCATGCAGTCGAGATATTTTTCAACACGGAAAGCGAGTTTGCGCCGCGCTTTTACGAGCAGCTTGGGGCGCAGGCAAGGGGTCTTGGCCTGGATGTGGTTTCCGTGCATCCGTACAGTTCGCTGATGGAGGGCATGCTGCTGTTCTCCGATTACAGCCGCCGTACGGAGGATGGGATGATGCAGTACCAGCGGTATTTCGAGTGCGCAGCCGCGCTGGGCGCGCGCTTCCTGACCTTCCACGGTGAGCGCGACATGGGGCACACGGACAGCCCCGAACGCTGGGCGCGCAAGTGCGGGGTATACCGCCGGCTGTGCCGCATCGCCGCCTCCTGCGGTGTCACGCTGGCGCAGGAAAATGTAGCCTGGTGCCGCTCGCGGGACCCGGGTTTTGTGCGTGCGCTGTGCCGGGATGTGCCTGAACTGCGGTATACACTGGACATCAAGCAGGCGCGCCGCGCGGGCCGGAACTGGAAGGAGTTCATTGACGCGGCCGGAGACCGCATCGTCAACGTGCATATCAACGACTTTTCGGCCGAGCAGACCTGCCTGCTGCCCGGCGCGGGCAATATGGATTATGGGGACTTTTTCTCCCGCCTGCGCAGCGTGGGATATGACGGGCATACGCTGATCGAGGTCTACCGGAGCAATTTCGGCGCGCCGGAGGAAATGCTGCGTGCGGTGCGGCTGCTGTCGCGATACGCTTCCGTGTGAAACAGCCAACTACAACAGGATGGGGATTTTATTCGGGTTTATTGACTTGTTACACAAGCGGTGGTATAATAATCAAAAATAGTTCACATTTGACAGGATTGGAAGGGTGACGCCCGATGAAATGTCCGTTTTGCGGCTTTGACGACAGCAAGGTGGTCGATTCGCGTCCGACCGATGAGGGGACGAGCATCCGCCGCCGGCGGGAATGCCTCAAGTGCCTCAAGCGATTTACGACGTATGAAACCGTCGAGCGGATGCCGCTGATGCTGGTCAAGCGGGACGGCACTCGGCAGGCCTATGACCGCCAGAAACTGCTCGGCGGGCTGATGAAGGCGTGCGAAAAGCGGCCGGTGTCGCTGATGCAGCTGGAGCAGATCGTGGATAACGTGGAACAGCGGGTGTTTGGCTCGCTGGAAAGCGAAGTGTCCAGCAAGGTCATCGGCGAGCTGGTCATGGAGCAGCTGCGCAAGGTTGATGAGGTCGCCTATGTGCGGTTCGCTTCGGTCTACCGGCAGTTTAAGGATATCAATACCTTTATGGAAGAACTCAATACGCTGCTGAAGGAGAAGTGAATTTCCCCTCGTCAAGCAGGATACCCTCGGCAACAGCACGAGCCCCGGAGCGTTTCAGGCGCTTCGGGGCTTTTTTCATCCACTCTGTCTGTAGCTGTCAGCAATCATTCTGATACGGAGAACAATGATTTAAGAATGCGGTTCTGCTGCAGGAAGCCGGCGCTTGCAGTACGGCCACACGATATGGTATACTGAACTGTACCACAGTGCTGCGGCGGTGCGGCACGGAAAACGAGGTGGAACGGTTGAACATTCTTGTGATTGACGGACAGGGCGGCGGCCTTGGACGTCAGATCGTTGCGGCGGTCCGTCAGGACTGGCCTGCAGTACCCATCATGGCAGTGGGGTCCAACAGCGCTGCATCCAATGCCATGCTTCGCGCAGGCGCCACGCAGGCAGCTACTGGGGAGAATGCAGTGGTGGTCGCCTGCCGGAAGGCGAATATCATCATCGGCCCGCTGGGCATTGTGCTTGCAGACGCCATGTTGGGAGAGATTACGCCCAAAATGGCGGAGGCTGTCGGACGGAGCGACGCTGTCCGCATTCTGATCCCGGTCAATTTCTGCAACACACTGGTTGCCGGCGTACCCGACCGGCCGATGTCGCAGTTGATCCAGGACGCCATGGCAAGCCTGCGGCGCGTTCTGGAGAAGCGCGGCGAAGCCGGTGATGTGCAGCAGTAGCCGCCCGCTATTTGAAAACACCCGTCTCTGCGCGGTATTCTGAACGGAGACGGGATTTTTTTTCGCGAAGCTGTGTGAGGCCGCGGGAAGGGACAGGAAATGCGCATGTGAGGTGATACAATAAATATCCGCGCGGAACCGCAGCCGGCAGGCGGCGCGCACGATATTTCCCAAATGGAGGTGCCTTGATACGGACACGGCAGTATTGACACAGATGGCACAGGAAGAGATGGAGGATACACAGGCAGGGCATAAAATGCCGCTGGTGCGGTACGAAATACAGCTTGCGTCAGGCGGCACAACCGTCTTATATGGACTGGATGCAGACGGGGCTGCAGCCGGTGGATCGTACGAAGTCACATCCGTCCGGTCGGGGATGGTGCTGAACAGCGCGGCGGTTCAGCTTGGCGAGTATGGCACGGTGCGCGAACTGGCGGAAAGCGAATTGTACCACTGGGCGGACGCGGGAAACTTCAGTACCATCCAGTATACCCGGCCGATCCGGCTTGGCGGGACACGTTATGCAGCGCATTTGCGGCTGGACAATGGTACGGTCGGTATGGAGCATCTGGTGGTTTACACGGATACCGGGGGCGGGGTTGCGCGTGTGGACCGGCTGTGGCGTGCCATCGCAGATATCTGGACGGATCATGGTTCGGCGGCATTTGACAGGGCGGCTGCCTGCCTGGTTTCTGAACAGACCCTGTGACAGGAAGAGCTGGTGCGCGGCTGCATACCAGCTCTCAGTCTGTCTAAAAAGTCCAGCTTTTGCTGGGCTTTTTCATATACTTTGCACAACACTGCAATAAAATGCCTTTCATTGCGGTACAATAAGAGCATTGTAAAATGAGGAGGCCATTATCATGCAGGGACGAGAAATCTGTGCAGAGCAGGTAAACACTTTTACAAAGAAGCTGCACCAAGCCGAGCGCAGCGCAGGCACGGTCGAGAAATACCGGCGGGACGTGCAGTCATTCATCACCTGGCTGGGCGCGCGGGATGTCAGTCATGAAGCTGCAGCGGAATGGAAGCAGC
>USSI01000046.1 GCA_900557315.1 uncultured Butyricicoccus sp.
AAAAAAGCCCGCAAACGGCTTGTTTGCGGGCTTTTTCGGCCTTATATCTTTTTTGTTAAGGCAACTTGGTTGCGGGGGCTGGACTTGAACCAACGACCTCCGGGTTATGAGCCCGACGAGCTACCAACTGCTCTACCCCGCGATATGAGTACCTTTTCTCAAGGTGCTCATATACTATACCACGGTTTTGCGCAGATGTCAAGAAAAAAGAAGGAAAAACATATAACGAATTTATTCGTCCTGCTCAGGATCACTGGTGTCGGCGGCATCGGACAGCTCGAACCAGAAGGCAATGCCGCCTTCCACATTCTCCACGCCGCAGCTGCCGTGCAGCGTGTCCGCGATAGCGCGGACCAGCGACAGGCCGATGCCGGTGCCCCCGGCCTCGCGTGTACGTGCGCGATCGGTGCGGTAGAATTTTTCCCATATTTTGGGGAGTTCTTCTTCGGGCAGGCCTTCTCCCTCATTAAACACCGTCAGCCGCACCGTGCGGTCCGTCCGGATGGCAGAGATTACAATCCGGCCGCCGTCCACCGTGTAGCGGATGGCGTTAGAAAGGTAATTCATCAGAACCTGATCGAGCAGGTCCCCATCCGTGCGGACTGTGGCGTGGGTATTGTCATACTGGACAGTCAGCCCTCGGCTTTCGCAGAGAACAGAGGTCTTGCGCACTGCTTCCGCACAGAGCGCGTGCAGGTCGATATCCTCGTTGTAGGTTTGTTCTGCGCCAAGTTCGAGCCGGGACAGGCTCAGCAGCTGCATGACCAGTTTGTTCATATGGTCGGCCTCATCCGCGATGGTGTCGCAGTAGTATTTACGATCCTCGGGATCGTCTGCCACGCCTGCGGTCAGGCCTTCGGCATAGCCCTGTATGAGGGCGATCGGCGTTTTCAGCTCGTGCGAGACATTGACGATGAACTCGCGGCGCATGCTGTCGATACGCTCTTTCTCCTTGATTTCCTGCGCCAGCTGGTCGTTGGACTGCTTGAGTTCGCTGATGGTCTGCTCCAGATAGGCGGACAGGCGGTTGAGCGATTGTCCAAGCTGGCCGACTTCGTCGTTGCCGTTCCCCTCATATTTGGTGGAGAAGTCCAATTCACTCATGCGGTCAGCAACGCCGGCCATTGCAATCAGCGGGCGGGTGAACTGCCGCGAGATGAAATAGCCGCATATCAGGCAGATCAGCAGCGCGCATCCGCCTGCGATGAGCAGAAATACCAGATTGAGCGAGGAATTCTGCTCGATATAGGCATAGGGCATATAGGCGAACAGGCATTTGTCCACATTGTCGTCCAGCGCCCCGGCAAGGCACAGGTACTGGTCGTTATCCCACAGCGTAACATTAAGGAATTGATAATGCCGGTTGGAAAGCGTATCCCAGCTGATATTCTGCGCGATGGACTGCAAAATGGCATAGCCGCGGCGCTGCTGGTCGAAAAGATCGAAATCCGGCAGCTGGAAAGGGTTTTGCACGTCTGTTCCCCCGTTCCCCGGCTCTGTCTCCGGGGAGAGGAATGAGGTGTACAGTACAGTTCCGTCCGAGCAGACAACAGCCAGACGGATGGCGGTCTGGCTTTCGTAGTTGTCCAGTACGGTTGCAATCTGCTCTATATCACCGGTATAGCTGCTGCGGATGCCAAGATAGGCGTCGCGCAGTTCGTTGCGGCGCATCATCATGTAGTAATCCTGATAAAAGAATACATTAAGCAGCAAAAGCACACCGATAAAGACCAGCGCAACCGCGCTGATCGCAACGAAAAATTTAAAGCGGATCGACCGGCGTTTCATTTTCATCCCTCGAAGCGGTAACCATATCCGCGTACGGTCTCGATCATCGAGCCGCAGTCGCCGAGCTTCGCGCGCAGCTTTTTGACATGCGTATCCACCGTGCGCAGGTCCCCAAAGTAATCATAGCCCCAGACTGCGTTGAGGATGCTCTCGCGGGACAGGGCAATCGAACGGTTATTTTTGAAATAGATCAGCAGTTCATATTCTTTTGGCGTCAGATCAACCGGATTGCCATCCACCAGCACCTCGCGGCGCAGCTCGTTGATCGAGAGCGGGCCAAGCTGCTCGACCGGTGCGGCGGCACGGCCCTCGCGCTTGAGCAGCGCGCGCACGCGTGCAGCGAGCACGATCGGGGAAAACGGTTTGGTTACATAGTCGTCCGCGCCTTCCTCCAGCCCGCGCACCTGGTCCGCGTCCTCAGCGCGGGCGGTCAGCATCATGACGGGCAGATGCTTATCGCTGCGCTCCTGCGCCCGCAGTTCACGCAGCACTTCAAACCCATCCATGCCAGGCATCATGATGTCCAGGATTGCGAGGTCCAGCCCGGGGCGGCGGTTCTCCAGAATCTGCATGGCTTCAAGCCCGTCTGCGGCCTCAAGGATGCTGTGGCCGTCTCGCTTCAAAAAGTCGCTGACCAGGCGGCGGATGCGCGCCTCGTCGTCAGCGATTAAAATGGTAGACATATACATCCCACCTCTGTATTTGGATAAGTCCAGTGTACGGCACAAGTTTGTCCTTTTTGTGAACAAAGGGGCAATACCCTGTGATTATGCATCTTCTTCCAGCACATAGCGGTACAGTGCGTTCTTTTTCACGCCGGTCTCAGCGGATACCGCCTTGACTGCGTCTTTTTGCGTCTGCCCGTCCGCCATGCGCCGCCGGACGGCAGCGGCAGCAGCGGTGAGGCGTGCCTGTTCGTCCTGTTCGGTCTCCGGTTCATCCGGCGCGCCCTCGACAATGAGGACGAATTCGCCGCGCGGCCGAAGTAGGCGGCCGCTTCCGCAAGCGTCATCCGCAGGGTCTCCTCGTGCAGCTTGGTCAGCTCGCGCGAGAGCGAAATGCGGCGCTCGCCGCCGAAGGCCTCCGCGAGGTCGCGCAGGGTGGCGCAAAGCTTGTGCGGGGCCTCGTAAAAGATCATGGTGCGCTTTTCGCCCTGCAGTGCATCCAGGTGCTCGCGCCGCGCTTTTTTGTTTACCGACAGAAAACCTTCGAAACACCAGCGTCCGGTCGGCAGGCCGGAGGCTGCGAGCGCGCACACCGCGGCGCAGCAGCCGGGGACCGGGACGACCGGCACGCCCTGCTCCGCGCACAGGGCGACCAAGTCCTCACCCGGGTCGGAGACTGCGGGCGTGCCCGCGTCCGTGACGAGCGCACAGGTTTCGCCTGCAAGCAGTTTGGCGAGCACCTCCTCGCCGCGGGCGCGGCGGTTGTGCTCATAGTAGGAGATCATAGGCTTGCGGGGCAGCCCGCAGGCGGTCAGCAGCTTCTGCGTGACGCGGGTGTCCTCGGCGGCGATGAAATCGACCGAGGAGAGCACCTCGCGCGCGCGGGGCGACAGGTCGCCCAGGTTGCCGATCGGCGTGGCGACCAGATATAAGATGGGTTCACTCATTGTATTATTTCCTTTAAATATTATTTTCTGTATATTTTATTGTATTCTTCGCTTTCGACGAGCAGCGGCGGCTCAACGACCAGCCCTTCCGCGCTGCCGCCCTTGCGGCATTCGACCAGAACGGCGCTGGGGGAGGCGAGGGCGTTCTGGTGCACAAACCGCAGCCGCTTGGGCACGAGCCGCACGCGGGACAGGGCTTCGAGCAGCGTCCACATCCGCTCGGGGCGGAACACGAACGCGGCCTTGCCGCCGGTATGCAGCACAAACGAGGATGCGACTGCGATATCTTCCACCGTGCAGCAAGCGTCCTGCCGCGCGGTGCGTTTTTCGGGCGAAGGTGCATTTTTGCCGGCGTTGCGGTCGAAGTAGGGCGGGTTGCAGATCACATAATCCATGCTGCCGTGCGGCAGGAGTGTGCGGATCTGGCGCAGGTCGCCGTGCAGCGCGGTGATATTATCCACGCCGTTGTCCGCGATGGACTGGCGGAACAGGTCGAGCGCGCCCTCCTGCAGCTCCAGCCCGGTGATTTTGAGGTCCGGCCGGTAGATCAGCAGTGCAAGCGCGCCTGTGCCGCAGCCGAGGTCGAGCACTTTCGCGTTCCGGCGCGGCCGGGCGAAGGCGGAGAGCAGCACGCTGTCCTGCCCAAGCTTGAAAAAGCGGTCATCCTGCCGCAGGGTCAGGCCGTTCGGCAGAGATTCGATGGTTTGGGGCATAACGCCCTCCTTTCCGGGAAACACAAAAGCCGGCCCGTCGGGCCGGCCTTGGGATGCGGGATTATTCGCCAGCCATGGCGCCGTATTTGCGCGCATGCTCCTTAAGTTTGGCGAAGGTTTCCGCGCTGATGACGTGTTCAATGCGGCAGGCGTCTTCGGCTGCGGTTTCGGGGGAGACGCCGAGTTTGGTCAGCAGGTCGGTCAGCACGGTATGGCGTTCATAAATGGTTTCTGCAATATGCAGCCCGGCCTCGGTCAGGCTGAGCAGGCCGTTCTGGTCGATGGAAACATAACCGTTATCCCGCAGCAGGCCGACCGCCCGGCTGATGCTCGGCTTGGAAAAGCCGGTATAGTGCGCCACGTCGATCGAGCGCACCTGCCCATTTTGCTGCATCAGAACGAGGATGGCCTCCAGATAGTTTTCTGCGCTTTCCTGAATTTTCACTGCGCGGCCTCCTTTGCCGGTATCAAAGATATTATATCCATTTTACCATGGCTGTCCGCCTTTGGCAATACAGCCAGCGCTTGCAGGGCCGCGGTTTTTTGGGTACAATGGAAGAAACGGAGGAAACAGATATGAAAGTATTCTTATCGCCGGCGAAAAATATGCGCGCCGCACCCGCTATGCCGCAGGGCATGCCGGAGGCGACGGCGCCGCGTTTTCTGTATAAGACCGAGGGGCTGGCCGCCCGCCTGAAAAGCAGGGCGCCGTATGAGCTTGAGAGCATTTTGCAGACCAGCCCGCCGATTGCGCTGCGCGCAGCGGCGCTTTATCAGGATTGGACAAACGAGGGCGGCGCCCCCGCGATTCTGGCATACGACGGGCTGGCGTACAAATATCTGGAGGCAGAGACGCTGCTGCCGGCCGATCTGCGGTTTGCGCAGGACAACCTGCGGCTGTTTTCCGGGTTTTACGGCCCGCTGCGGCCGCTCGACGCGATCCGGCCCTACCGGCTCGAGCTGGCGCACAAGCTGGATGGGGAAAGCCTGTACGATTTCTGGGGACGTGCGTTTTATGACGACCTGTTCGGTAATGGGGATGGGATAGCGGTCAATCTGGCTTCGAATGAGTACAGCAAAGCCGTGCGGCCGTATCTGCGGCCAGCCGACCGGATGATTACCTGCGAGTTCCTGACCTATCGCAAAGGCAAGCTGCGCTGCCTTGCGACGGCAGCCAAAATGGCGCGCGGCCGCATGGCGCGGTATATCATCCAGAACCGCATCGAGTCACCCGAGCAGCTTACCTTTTTTGACTGGAATGATTTCCAGTATGAGCAGAGCCTGTCGGACAACAACACGCTGACCTTTATCAGCCGCGCGTAACAGGGAGGGACGGGATATGAAAATCCGCATCGGCAAGGAGCGCCCCGCGCAGTTCCGGGAGGAATATCCCGGACAGTTTGAGATCGTCTCGCACATGGAGTGCGCGGCGGGCGTGCCGCAGGTGCTGTTCGCCATCACAACGTGGAAGGAGAACCGCAAGCCCAACGTGTGTTTCCACTCCTGGGCGTGCTTCCATGGGGACAAGACCGCGTTTTTCGCGGTCATGGGCAACCTGTTCCAGCATACGCACACCTATGCCAACATCCGGCGGGACAAGTGCTTTGCGCTCAATTTTCTGCCGCTGTCGTGCTACGACCGGCTGCTGGACACGATTGCGCATAACGATGCGGAGGCCGACGAGTTCGCCGCAGGCGGGTTTACGCTCGAGCGGGCGGAAACGGTCGCGGCGCCGGTCATTGCAGAGAGCTTTCTGACCATGGAGTGCACGCTGCACAGCCTGACCGACCTTACCGGCGCAGGGATCACCGCGATGGTGGTGGGTGAAGTGCAGTCGGTTGCAGTCGAGGAGGAATACGCGCGCGGCTACGGCAAACGCTATGGGGAGGGCGGCTATATGCTGCTCATTCCCGCCCCGCAGAACCTCGTTACGGGAGAAGCCGCGCAGTCGGGCGTGGCGGTAACAGATTTCCGGCGTCTGGGATGAAAAAACCGCCCCGCGTTTGCGGGACGGTCGGATCGCTCACTGCTGGGGCGGCTGCTGTGTGGTGTTCTGCGGCGGGACAGGCGGCTGCTGATCTGCCTGCGGCGGGACGGGAGCCTGCGCCTGCGGGGGCACATTGCCCTGCGGCGCGGCAGGATTCTGCGGCTGCTGCGGGGGGACAGGGCCTGCCTGCGCGCGCTGCGGCTGGGACGGCGGCACCGTGCCCTGCGGGGGCGTCTGCGGTGCAGCGGGTTCCGCGGGCAGCGGGCCCATCTTGCGGTTGATCTCCTGCGTGTTGCGGCACAGCACGAGCAGCAGCAGTGCGTACTCAAATACGATGCGTGCGGTCAGGTTGCCGGCAACAAAGACCAGCAGCGCAGTGAAAAAGTTCGAGAACAGCAGGATAACGCTGGATACAACAATGCCGACTACGGTGATGCAGTACAGCAAACGGAGCAGTTTTTCCGTGTAGAAGGTGCGGAAGGTGAACGCGTCGTGCAGTTTGGCTGCCGCACCGTGGTGGGTGTTGGGCTGGCGCACAAACAGGAAATACAGCGCCAGACCGCCCGCAATGATAACAATCATCGCCAGAATGGGCAGGAATATGCTATAAAGCGGGGAGGTATAGGTGTAGGTGTAAGAATAGGGGTAGCTGTACATGATTTCCTCCTGATAAAATAATAAAGTTTTATGTGTTTTCAGTGTAACATATGCGGGAAATCGTTGCAAGTTAAATTAAAATGTTGTACCCTATAAGCAGAATATGATACGGAGAGAGATACCATGAGGATTTTACACACTTCGCCCGCGCAGGACGGCTTTTTTATGCCCGCGGAATTTGCGCCGCACGAGGGCTGCCTGATGATCTGGCCCGAGCGGGCGGACTCCTGGCAGTACGGTGCGTACGCCGCGCGAAAAGCCTTTCTTCGCGTGATCGAGGCGATCAGCGAGAGCGAGAAAATGACCGTGCTGTGCTCGGAGGGGCAGTACGACAACGCACGTGCCCAGCTCCCGCCGCAGGTGCGCCTGGTCGTGATGGAAACCGATGACGCCTGGGCGCGCGACGTGGGGCCGACCTTTGTGATAAACGGCAAAGGCGGGCGGCGCGGCATCGACTGGGGTTTCAACGCCTGGGGCGGCGCGGTGGACGGCCTGTACCCGAGCTGGGAGCGCGACAACCGCGTGGCGCGCAAGTTCTGCGACCTGCTGGAGAACGACTGCTATGACAAGCGGGATTTCATCTGCGAGGGCGGTTCCATCCATGTGGACGGCGAGGGCACCGCGCTCGTGACCGAGGCCTGCCTGCTGTCCGCGGGACGCAACCCGGCGCTGTCCAAAGCCGAGATCGAGCGCACGCTGTGCGACTATCTGGGCGTTTCCAAGGTGGTCTGGCTGCCGCGCGGCATCTACAACGACGAGACCAACGAGCATGTGGACAACGTGTGCGCGTTTACTGCGCCCGGCGAGGTCGTGCTCGCGTGGACGGACGACGAGAGCGACCCGCAGTATGCGCTGTCCAAGGCAAGCCTGGACGCGCTCGAAGCGGCGGTGGATGCCAAAGGACGTAAGATCCGGGTGCACAAGCTGCCGCTGCCCAAGCCTGTGACCATCACGGCCGAGGAGTGCGAAGGGCTCGACCTGTGCGACGGCGAACCGACCCGCACGCCGGGCGAGCGCCTGGCCGCGAGCTACGTGAATTTCTATATTGCCAACGGCGCGGTGGTGATGCCCGCGTTCGGCGACCCGATGGATGAAAAGGCGCAGGCGATTTTGCAGGGGCTGTTCCCGACGCGCAAGGTGGCCGCCATCCCCGCGCGCGACATCCTGATCGGCGGGGGCAATATCCACTGCATCACCCAGCAGATTCCCAAGGCATGAAGCGAAGCCGGAAAATAAAGGAGACAAAACAATGAGCAAAGTAACCGTTGCCGCGGTCCAGATGACTTACGGGCTGGAAGCCGCGGTGCAAAAGGTGGAAGAAGCGGCGGCACAGGGCGCGCAGATCATCCTGCTGCCCGAGCTGTTTGAAAACTGGTACTTCTGCCAGGAAAAGAACTACGAAAACTACCATCTCGCAACCACGCTGGAGGAAAACCCGGCGGTAAACGAGCTGCGCCGCGTTGCGCGCGATTTCCGTGTTGTGCTGCCGGTCAGCTATTATGAGCGCGTGGGGGACACCACGTTCAACACGGTCGCCATTATCGACGCGGACGGCTCGGTTTTGGGCCAGTACCGCAAGACCCACATCCCGGACGACCATTTCTATCAGGAAAAGTTCTACTTC
Source organism: uncultured Butyricicoccus sp. (assembly GCA_900557315.1). GTDB lineage: Bacteria > Bacillota > Clostridia > Oscillospirales > Butyricicoccaceae > Agathobaculum. The sequence continues at coordinate 8,382 of USSI01000046.1, forward strand.
ACGCCCGGCGATACCGGCTTCCGTGTATGGGACACGGCGTACGCCAAAATCGGCGTGGGCATCTGCTGGGACCAGTGGTTCCCGGAGTCTGCGCGCTGCATGGCGCTGATGGGCGCGGAGCTGCTGTTCTATCCGACTGCGATCGGCTCCGAGCCGATTTTGGACTGCGACTCCATGCCGCACTGGCGGCGCTGCATGCAGGGCCACGCGGCGGCGAACATCATGCCGCTCATCGCGGCCAACCGCATCGGCACCGAGACGGTCACGCCCTCGCCGGACAACCAGAACCAGTCCTCGTCGCTGACGTTCTACGGCTCGTCCTTCATCGCGGACGAGACAGGCGGGCTGGTCGAAGAGGCGGACCGCGAAAACGCGTGCATCCTGACGCACACATTCGATCTTGACGAAATCCGCGAGCTGCGCCGCAGCTGGGGCACGTTCCGCGACCGCCGTCCGGAGATGTACGGCGCAATCCGGCACTACGGCTGAACAGGTTTAAATGAAGAACGCCCGCCGCGGC
>USSI01000047.1 GCA_900557315.1 uncultured Butyricicoccus sp.
CTCGGTGTCCAGCGGGATGTCAATATCCGCCTTGCGGCGCGCGGCGCGGCGCTCCTCGCGCTTTTGCACGTGCGCAGCCGCCACCTCATGGACATTGGGCAGTTTGGGCGGCGCCTCGTACCGCTCGCGCTCCTCTTCGTCCTCATATTCGTATTCAGGCGGACGGAGCATTTCCAGCAGCGCCTGCGGCGTGATGCGGCACGCCCCAAGCAGGGCCGCAATAGCCAGCACCAGCAGGATCAGCAGCGCGCCAACCGAGGACAGCGCCCACTCCAAAATAATGTACAGCCCGCCGGACAGCAGCCCGCCCGAGTCCCCCGCCATGCCGCTCTGCAGCAGGCCGGCCAGTGTTGCCATGGAAAAATCGTATTCATTTGCGCAGGTGAACGCATGGACAATACTGCCGGTCAGCACGGGCAGCAGCGCAATACAGGTGCCGCGCAGCCGCACCGGCCCTTTATCGCGGGCGAACAGCAGCCCTGCCAGCGCCAGCAGCGCAAACGGCAGTACATAGCTGCCCTTGCCGATGACCGCGCCAATGCCGCGGTGCAGCCACACCAGCACAACGCCGTCGATCGGCAGCATCGCCAGCAGGCACAGCAGCCCGAGTACCGCCCAGATCGCGCCCCATGCCGCACGGGACAGGACAGCCTCGGGCGCGCGCTGCGCAGCCTGTTTCCCCCGCGACGCGGTTTTTGCGGATTTTTTTGTTGTGGATTTTCTTGCAGCCAAAGTGTTTTAACCTCGCTTCAGAGCTCTTTTGCGTGCCGCCGCGCGGCACATTCTGCTTCCTTCCTGCCGTCTCCGGCAAAAAGCCAGGAAAAGCCAGGACAGACGCCTGACTTTCCTGTGTGCGGCTTATACCATTGCAATCAGGCTGGCAACCACCGCAATCGTGCCGACCAGCGCGCAATACACCACGAACGGACGGAAGTTGCCGCGGTTCGTGATGAATTTGACCAGACGGATCGCCGCCAGGCCGGAAATCATTGACACCACAATGCCTACGATGTAGCAGGTGACCGAAGCGTCGCCCATAAGGGTGGGGTCCTGGATCACGTCGACCAGTTCCAGGATGTTCGCGCCCAGCACGACCGGCAGCGACATGATAAACGCAAACCGCACCGCAAATTCGCGCGAGAACCCGCGGAACAGGCCGGTGCAGATCGTGGTGCCCGAACGGGACAGGCCGGGCAGCACCGCGAACATCTGGCCGATGCCGACGATCAACGCGTCCAGCCAGGTGGCGTTTTGTTCGGTCTTATGCTTTTTTGGCGCCTTTTCCGACAGGAACAGCAGCACCGCAGTCACCATCAGCAGCAGGCCGACCAGCAGCGGAGAAGAGAACGCCGCTTCCAGCTTGCTTTCGACAGGCAGGATAATGAACATCGGGATGAGCGTGATGAGCAGCATCACGATAAACCGGCGGTAGGGATGGCCGTTGATCTTGAAGCCGTCCCGGATCCAGCCGAAAAACTCGACGAACAGTTCCTTGATATCTTTCCAGAACGCCACAACGACGCTGAGCAGCGTGCCGAAATGCAGCAGCACGTTGAACAGCATGTAATTGGTCTCTACATCCCCGCCGAACAGCGCCTGCACCAGCACCAGATGGCCGGACGAGGATACCGGCAGGAACTCTGTCAGGCCCTGAACCAGGCCCTGCAGAGCGGCAAACCATATACTCATTTGATTGTCTCCTTCTGATGGACTCAGTTTACATACAGTGTTATTATAGCATACCTGTCCGGCGGATACCACCGCTTTTTGGCAAAATCACCGCCCCAGGGCTGAATTTTACCCGTTCTCCGCAAGAATCCGGTCGATCGCCGCCGCCACGCCGTCCTCCGCGTTGGTCCGCGTCTCCCGCGCGCAGACCGCCTTGACCGATTCGGCCGCGTTGCCCATCGCAACCGGCAGCGCAACCGCGCGCAGCATCTCGAGGTCATTTTCGCTGTCCCCGATGGCGGCGGCATGCGCAAGGTCGGTGCCCAGTTCGCGGCACAGCATCCCCAGCGCCGTGCCCTTGTCCGCCGCGGGCGTGACGACCTCGATATTATCTGACGCCGAGCTCATCACGCGCACGCCGGGAATCTGCTCGATCTGCGCGCGGATCATGCCGAGCAGGACCGCGTCCTGGCTGCGCGCAAAAATCTTGTCCACCGACAGATGGCCGTCCGCAATGTACTCCGCCACCGAAGGCACAATCCGCTTGACCGCAAGATAGCCCTCGTTGGACTTGTATTTGCCGAACTCCAGATCGTCATACGGCGTGATGAGCAGCGTTTCGCCCACATAGACCATCGCAGTCGTGCCGATCCGCTCGACAACCGCGGCCGCACGCACCGCCGGCTCCCACGGCATGGACATCCGCATGGTGCACCGCCCTTCCGACACGCTGGAAATCGACGCGCCGCCCGAGGTGACCATCAGGTCATCCGTCCCGAGCGCGATGGCAAAATCGCGCGCCTCCCCGCAGATCCGCCCGGTCGATACGACAACATGAAGCCCCGCTTCCCGCGCCCGCCGGACCGCTTCCCGCGTGGCATCGGATACGGTATTTTCCGGCGTGAGCGCCGTGCCGTCAAGGTCGAGTGCGATGAGTTCAATTTTCTGCATTTTGTTTCCCCCTGCTGTGATTTACATTCCTTTTCAGGATACCGCAGAGGATGATAAATTGCAAGCGCGCATTTTATCGAACATTTGTTCTTGACATTTTGCGGCACAGCCGCTATTCTTTGCCTCACGGGAAAAGTAAGCAAATCCAATCCCAGAGGAGGCGAGGCCATTGTGCGCAAAAAGCACCATCCGGAGGAGCTGATCCGGATGCTGTACGAGATCGCGGACGATGCGGAAGCACCGGCGAACAGCCGGCTGACCGCGATCAAGGAAATCCTCGACCGGACGGTCGGCAAGGGCGCGATGCTGGAGGGCGAAGAAAAAGCACCCGGGCCGGTCGAGATTGTGTTCCGGATCGCAGACGATACGAATTCCCCATAACCCGGCGGCAGGCGGCGTTTATCCGGTCGGGCGCGTTCGAAACGCTGTTCGGCGGCGCGGCAGGCGGCGGCAAAAGCCACGGCCAGCTGCTCGACGCACTGCGGTTCGCGGTCGTCTATCCCGGCTCGCGCCAACTCATGCTGCGGCGCACCATGCCCGAACTCGAGCGCTCGCTTGTCCCTGCGTCGCTCCGGCTGTATCCGCAAAGTATTGCGTCCTACCGGGTCAGCGAACACCTGTGGCTGTTCGCAAACGGCTCAGTGCTCGAATTCGGCTACTGCGACGCGGAGAGCGATGTGACCAAGTACCAGTCTGCGGAGTACGACGTGATCCGGTTTGACGAACTGACCCACTTCACCGAGAGCCAGTTCACTTACCTGCTCTCGCGCGTGCGCGGCACGAACGGCTTCCCCAAGCAGGTCAAATCCACGACCAACCCGGGCGGGGCCGGCCACCAGTGGGTCAAGGCGCGGTACATCGACCCTGCACCGCCCGACACTCTGGCCGAATACGACGGCGGCACACGGCTGTTCCTGCCCGCCAGACTGTCGGACAACCCGTTTTTGCAGCGCGCGGACCGGGACTACGCAAAGCGCCTGCGGCTGCTTTCCCCGCACGACCGCAAAGCCCTGCTCGACGGCGTGTGGGATCTGGACGAGGGGCGGTATTTCAGCGAGTTTTCCGCAGCGCTGCATATCACCCCGCCCTATGCCATCCCCAAACACTGGCGGCGGTACCTGACGATCGACTACGGGCTGGATATGCTTGCCGCGCTCTGGATCGCGCAAAGCCCGGACGGGTACAGTGTAGTATACAGAGAGTTATATAAACCCGGATTGATTATTTCCGAGGCTGCAGCAGCGATCCTGTCATGCGAGGCCGCAGGCGAGCGCATCGACTGCCGCCTTGCCCCGCCCGACCTGTGGAACCGGCGGCAGGAGAGCGGCAAAAGCGCGGTAGAACTGTTCGCGGACTGCGGGCTGGACTTCGACAAAAGCAGCAACGAGCGCGTCGCCGGGTGGCTGGCGCTGCACGAACTGCTTGCGCCGCGCAGGGATGCGTGCGGCGCGGTGCGGCCCAAGCTGACCATTTTCGACACCTGCCGCAACCTGATCCGCACGCTGCCCGCCCTGCAGCACGACCAGCGCAACCCGTCCGATGTGGCAAACACGCCGCATGAGCTGACGCACGCGCCGGACGCACTGCGCGGGTATGCCGCGACGGTATACGAGCCGCCCGCGCCCGTACAGCCGACCGCATACGACTGCGAGGTAGGCGAGTTTTTGAGGTACTGAAACGAATTGAGAATGGATAATGGACAATGGAGAATAATCGCCGCCGAATCCTCCATTCTGCATTCTCAATTCTCCATTTCAGAAATCGAGGTGGGAGAGTTTCTGCGATACTGAGGCGAATGGAGAATGCTCGCCGCCGAATCCTCCATTCTGCATTCTCAATTCTCCATTTCAGAAAGGGAGGAACTTATGGAAGTATTATTCTACTGCATCGGTGCGGCGCTGCTGGTGCTGACCGGCGCAGCCGTGTCCGGCGGGCTGCGGCTCCCGGCGCGGCCGCCCAAGGGCGGCACCCCGGCTGAAACACCGGAGGACGCGCTCAGCCGCGACCTTGCCGCGCTGATGGCTTACGGACGGGAGGAGGATGACCATGCGGTTTGACCCCTCACCCGCCGCAATCTGGCGCAAATACGAGCGCGACCGCGACTACAAGCGCTCGATCGGCCTTTACGACCGCGTGCGGCGCAACGAGGCCTTTTACCTCGGCCGCCAGTGGGAGGGCCTGCGCGTGCAGTCGCTCGACCCGCTGATCTTCAACGTACTGCGGCGCTGCGTCAACCTGTTCGTGTCCATGCTGGTATCGGACGATGTGGCGGTGCACGCCCAGCCGTTCGACATGGACGAACAGGGCCGAAAGACCGCCCACGTGCTTGACCGCGCGTTTGCCTCCGCAATCGAGCGGTCGGGCGTCAAAGCGCTCGGTCGGCCGCTGCTCAAAAACGCCTGCGTGGACGGCGACGCGTGCTTTTACATCCACTTTGACCCCGCGCTCGAAACCGGGCAGGCGGTCAAGGGCGATATTGCGGTTGAGCTGATCGACTCAACCAATATCTGCTTCGGCAACCCGGCCTGCGACGAGGTACAGCGCCAGCCTTATCTCATCATCGCCATGCGGCGCGATGTGGACGAGGTCAAACAGGAGGCCAAAGAAAACGGCATGGGCGCGGATGAGATCGACGCCATCGTGCCGGACGACAACAGCGACTACCTGCGCTACCGCCTCAACGGCGAAAACGACCGCGTGACCGTGCTGCTGCATATGCGAAAAACCGAAAACGGCGTCGCCTTCTGCAAAACTACACGCACCGCGACCGTCATGCGTGAAAAGCTGTTGTCCTACCGCTATTATCCGGTCACCCACCTGTGCTGGAACCGCGTGCGCGGCTCGTGCCACGGCGAAAGCCCGCTGACCGAGGCCATCCCCAACCAGATCGCCATCAACAAGCTGTACTCCATGTATGTACAGTGCATCAAGCAGGTGGCCTTCCCCAAGATCATCTACGACATGACCCGCTTCCCGAACGGCTGGTCAAACGACGTGGGCAAGGCGGTCGGTATGCGCGGCAACCCGAACGAGGCGATTGCAGCCGCGTTCAAGGCGCCGGATATCTCCTCGCAGGTGCTCGGGCTGCTGAAGCAGATGATGACCGACACTGCCGAGCTGATGGGCGCAAGCGAAGCCTCGCTCGGTACGGTCAAGCCGGACAACACCTCGGCGATCATCGCGGTGCAGAACGCGACCGCCGCCCCGCTCGAGCTGACCAAGATGGAGTTCTACCGCTTCACCGAGGACTGGGCGCGCATCTTCCTCGACCTGATGGGCGCGCACTACGGCGTGCGCACGGTGGTCATCACGGATGAGATGGGCGAAGAGCCGGTCAGACAGCCCTTTGACTTTTCCACGCTCGCCGGGCAGGATATGCGCCTGCAGGTGGACGTGGGCGCGGCAAGCTACTGGTCGGAGACCATGCAGACCATGACCAACGACCACCTGCTTGAGAGCGGCGTCATCACCGACCCGCTTGTCTATCTGGAAAACGTGCCTGATTATCAGGTGCGCGGCAAAAACGACCTGCTGCACGCACTCCGTATGCAGCGGCAGCAGCAAAAGGAGGAAAACGCAAATGCAAACCAACCGCAAGCAGAACAGCAGTAAGCAGCCGACCGCGGCACAGCCCCGGACACAGCCGCAGGCCGCGCCCGCGGCGGAACGCAACCCGTTTGCGCAGGGCGCGCCTGCCGAAGCGGCACAGGCCCCGGCAGAGCAGACCTTTCCCGTCCCGGTGGACGGGCAGACAGTCGAACTGACGCTGGACGAGCTGATCCAGGCGGCCAGCCTTGGCCTGTCCAAGCAGAACGCCTATGTCCGCCGCAACCGCGCGGCAAACGGCATCCCGAACGGGCAGATTTACGCCGCCTTCGTCGAGGAATACCCGGATGTACGACCCGAGGACATCCCGCAGCAGGTGTGGGAGTGGGCGCAGCAGGAAGGCTCGCTCGTGTCCGCTTACCGCAAGTGGGAAATCCTTGAGCTGAAAGACGAACTGGCGGCAATGGAGATGAACCGGAAAAACCGCCGTGCGGCGGTCGGCCCGGCGCAGTCGGACGGCGAGCCGGCGGGTGTGGACCCGGTGACGTTGGCGCTGCTCGGCAGATGATAATAATGGAAAATGGTGAATGGAGAGTGGAGAATGCATGAGCAGTTCGCTTTGCAGGTTCCACGCTCCACTCCAGCAGCCATTTTCCATCCCCAATTTTCCATTCTCAATTTCCTGAAGGAGGCTTACCTATATGGCTATCAATCTTGCAAGCAAATATTCCGACCAGATCGCCGAGGTGTTCACGCGCGCATCCTTTATCAAGGGCAAGACCGCGGAAACCTTCGACCTGACCGGCGTGAAAACGCTCAAGGTGTACACGCCGATTACGGTCGAGGAAGTGGACTACGACCGCGACGGCGGCCTCGCCCGCTACGGCGATGTGACCGAAATGCAGGACGTGGTGCAGGAACTGACCATGACGCAGGACAAGGCGTTCACGCTCACCATCGACAAGGGCAATAACCTCGACCAGAACCTGGTCAAGAACGCCGCCGACATGCTGCGCCTGCAGCTGAACGAAAAGTCCACGCCCGCAGCGGACAAATACGCGTTCAAACGCTTTGTCACCATGGCGGGCACCATCGCAGAGAGCGAAGCCAAGCCGACCAAGTCCGACATCATCAGTAAGATCGCGGATGCGTCCCAGGCGCTGGACGACGCGCTCGTGCCGGACGATAACCGCTACCTCTACCTGACCAGCGAAATGTACAAGCTGGTGTGCACCTCGGACGAGTTTGCGGGCGTGGATGTGCTTGCGCGCCAGTCGATCGCCAAGGGCGTTTGCGGCGAGGTGTTCGGCATGAACGTGGTGCGTGTGCCCAAGAGCTACCTGCCGGACGACGTATACTTCCTTGTCACGCACAAGGACGCCGTGCTCATGCCGTACAAGATCGCGGACGCCAAGGTGCACGAGGACCCGGTCGGTGTGTCCGGCGCGCTGATCGAAGGCCGCCACTACTACGACGCGTATGTGCTGGGCGCAAAATGCGGCGGCGTATACGCGCTGGTTGCAAAGGGCTCCACGACCGCCGCGCCGACCTTTGCAGAGGGCGGCACGCTCTCCTCGACGACCTCGAACGCGACCATTTACTACACGGTGGACGGTTCGGATCCGCGCTACTCGGACTCCGCCAAGGTCTGCGATGCCGACGACGTGCCGACCGCGGAAGAAGGCGCCAAGGTCCGCGCCTATGCGGTCGCGGCGGGCAAATACCCGTCCGCGGTCGTTGAGAAATAAAAACAAAAGCCGCCCATAGGGCGGCGTGAACAGGCTCCCAGCCTGACAGAAGCGCGGATGCCGGTTCAAAGCTGATCCACAAACCGCTTTGCCTGCACCATATCAAGGCCGGTCTGCTCGCGCAGATGTTTGACCGCCTGCACGGCCTGTCCTCCCTGCTTGAGCTGCACCAGTTCATTTCGTAATTTATCATCAATATAATACGTTTTGTATTCTTCGTGTCCGGTACTGCCGGCCAGTGCATCCAACCGCTCCTCAAGGCCCCGGACCCGCTCCTTCAAAGCCCTCTGCCGCATGAACTGGGCCAGCAGCAGCGCCGCCAGCGCAACCAAAAGCACATATTCCATATCCGTTCTCTCCTATCCAAACATGATTAAGGATATGATACGATATGTACTGCACAAATGGTTGAACAGATTGTAAACTTCAGGTATCCGCCCTTCTGTCAGGCTGGGAGCCAATTTTCCACAAAGGAGGAATCCCATGACCGGAACCGAATGCTTCCACGCGGCGCTGAACCTGCTTTCCGAAACGCCGAATACCGGCGTATATTACGAGCAGTTTGCGCTGCGCGCGCTCAACCAGCTGCTTGCCAACAGCCTGCGCGAGATCAACGCGGCGCGCGCACAGGCCGGCGAACCGCCTTTTGACGCGCCGCCGCAGCTGGACGCGCTGACCGGGGAAATCCCGGCGGACGACTGGCTCGCGCGCGAGT
>USSI01000048.1 GCA_900557315.1 uncultured Butyricicoccus sp.
AGACCGACGACCCGGTTACCGGCCTGCTGGGCGCGTCCGGCTGCGGCAAGAGCATGACGCTCAAATGCATTGCAGGCGTGGAAACGCCGGACAAGGGCCGCATCGTGCTGGACGGCGAAACGCTGTTCGATTCCGAACGCGGCATCAATCTGCCCCCGCAGCAGCGGCGTGTAGGCTATCTGTTCCAGCACTACGCGCTGTTCCCGCACATGACGGTGGAGAAAAATATCCTGTGCGGCCTGCATGGCGAAAAGGACAAGGCCGTCCGGCAGCAGCGCCTGCGCGAAATGCTGGAAATGATGCAGCTTACCGGGCTGGAAAAGCACCGTCCCGCCCAGCTCTCCGGCGGGCAGGCACAGCGCGTGGCGCTCGCGCGCATGCTGGTCAGCCGGCCGCGCCTGCTGCTGCTGGACGAGCCGTTCTCCGCGCTGGACAGCCACCTGCGCGACCAGCTGCAGCCGCAGTTCCTGTCCCTGCTGCGCTCGTATGGGCGGCAGGCGGTCATGGTCACGCACAGCCGGGACGAGGCTTATCACCTGTGCTCCCGCCTGTGTGTGATGGATAATGGCCGCATCCTGCGCACCGGCGGCACCAAGGAGGTCTTTGCCGACCCGGGCAGCGAGCCGGCCGCCCGGCTGACCGGCTGCAAAAACATCGCCCGCGCGGTCAAGGCGGGCGAATACGAGGTAGACGTGCCCGAATGGGGCATCCGCCTGACCGCCGCCCGGCCGGTGCCGGACAACATCCGCGCGGTCGGCCTGCGCGCGCACTATTTCCACCCGCGCGCGGCGGCAAACCGCTATGCTGTGCAGTGGGTGGACGAACTGGAGGAGCCGTTCGAGTGGATCCTGCTGTTCCGTTATGAGGGGCAGGACGCCGCCTCCCCCGCCCTCTGGTGGCGTATGCCCAAGGACAAAAAGCCGCCGGCCATGCCCGAAGCGCTCGGCATCGCGCCGGAAAACGTCTTACTGCTGAACTGACAACGGAGGAACCCCATGATCGAACAACTGCTGCAAACCGCGCTGGACGAAATACAGGCAAACCATCCTGTCATGCTGGTCTCGGTCGTGCGCTCGACCGGTTCCACGCCGCGCGCGGCCGGCGCGCTCCTGCTTGCCGGGCCGGACGGTCTGCTGTATGGCACGGTCGGCGGCGGCCTGCTCGAGCACCGCTGCCTGGAGATCGCTGCGGCGCGGCCCACCATGCCGCACCGCGAGACCTTCGTGCTGGACAACCGGCAGGCGGGCAGCCTCGGCATGGTGTGCGGCGGCACAAGCGAGATGCTGTTCACCCCGCTGGACGATCCCGCGCCGCTCGAGGCGGCACTGGACGCGCTGCACGCCCATGTGCCTGCGTGGCTGTGCCTGCCGCTCAATGGGGCGGTGCCTCTTGTCTCGCAGAACGATACCCTGCCTGCCCGGCCCGCTGTTGCGACGCTGCAGGGGCAGGAGGTGCTTGCCGTTCCTCTTGCAGACGCGGGACGGGTCTTCCTTCTTGGCGGCGGGCATGTATCGCTCGAGCTGGCGGCGCTGCTGCACCGGCTGGATTTCCGACATATCGTCATCGACGACCGCCCCGCCTTCTGCTCCCCCGACCGCTTCCCCTATGCCGAGCATACGCTGGTCGTGCCTTTCCCCGCGCTGGGGGATGTACTGACGGACAGCCTTTCCCCGACTGCGGCGGATGCCTTCTGCATCATGACCCGCGGGCATGAGGGCGACACGGACGCTGTGCGCTTTGCGCTCGGCACGCCTGCGTCCTATATCGGCGTGATGGGCAGCCGCCGCAAGCGCGAGGCGATGTTTGCCCGGCTGGCTGAGGACGGCTTCACAGACGCACGCCGCCGCATCGTCACGCCCATCGGTCTGGACATCGGCGCACAGACCCCGGCAGAGATTGCGGTGTCGGTTGCGGCACAGCTGACAACATGGCGCGCGGCACGGTAAAATCCGTGTTTTCCGCGCGTCAAAAATTTTTTAAAAAATTTGAAAAAACATGTTGACATTTCCACCCCCTTTCGATATAATACTACTTGTCGCTGACAGTGAGGCGACTCGATACGAAAGAGAATGCGAGTGTGCTGGAACTGGTAGACAGGCACGTTTGAGGGGCGTGTGTCAATCGACGTACGGGTTCAAGTCCCGTCACTCGCACCACCTTCTTACGATGTGAGACAAGTTCATATGCGGATGTGGCGGAATGGCAGACGCGCTAGCTTCAGGTGCTAGTGTTCGCAAGGACGTGGGGGTTCAAGTCCCCCCATCCGCACCAAAAGGTGCTGACTCTGGTCAGCATCTTTTTTCTTCCTCTTTTTCAACACTGTGTTGACTTCAAGTCAGTATGCTGATAAAATAACCTCACACAGGAGGTTACACATGGCAGAACAGAAAACCAACCGCCGGGTGCAGTATACCCGCAGTGCGCTGCGCGAAGCGCTGATCGGCTTAATCAGCGAAAAACCGCTGGCCAATATCACGGTTACCGACATCTGTGCGCGGGCAGATATCAACCGCAGCACCTTTTACCTGCATTACCAGGGTGTGCACGAGCTGATGGGTGAGATCGAGGAGCAGATTCTTTCACGGATCGAAGAACAGCTCACGCAGACCCCTTCCCTGCAGACACTGAACGCGCTCGTCTGCTTCCTCAAGCATATCAAACAGTCGCCGCGCGAAGTAAAGCTGTTTTATGCGCTCGGCGGCGACCAGGGCGACCCCCATTTTATCCGCCGTCTGCAGCAGCTGATTTATGACGCTTTTCGCCGCGGCTGGCAGAACCGGATGCCCGAAGCCGGGGAAAGCCAAAAGCGCCTGGTTTTCTCCTATATTGTCCCGGGGACAATCTCGGTTCTGTCGGCCTGGATTCACGGTGATATTCCTGATCTTACTGCGGAGGAAGTCGTCGCCCTTCTGGAAGCCGTGATTGAAAACGGTGTGAATGGAATTTCCGCAATGATAGGCGGCAGGGAATTGGAGCCGCCATGCGGCCCTTCGGAATAACAGGATACATCTTGACAGCTCTGCTGCTCCGTGTTATACTGGGTACCGTTGCAATAAACAGAATAAAAACCCGATTTTTATCGCCGGATAAAGATTTGAGCGTCATCCTTCCCATCGCAGGCCTTTGAAGATGGGAAGCCTGACGCTCTTTTGTTTTGAGGAGGACTGGTTGGATTGGAACAGACTGCAGGCCGGCAGGCCTTTGCAAAATATGCGTCGCTGAACATTTTAGGACAGGTCGGGATCTCCTGCTACATACTGGCAGATACCTTTTTCGTCTCTCGCGGCACGGGCGCAACCGGCCTTGCCGCACTCAACATCGCGCTGCCGCTTTATAATCTGATGAACGGTATCGGATTGATGATCGGTGTGGGCAGTGCGACACACTTCACCATCTGCCGCGCACAGAACCAGCAGGAGGAGGCTGACCACACGTTTACCCATGCGGCAGGCATGGGCCTTGCCGCAGGTCTGTTTTTCCTGCTGCTGGGCGTTTTGGCTGCCGGACCGCTCGCTCATCTGCTCGGCGCAAACGCCGAAACCTTCCCGCTGACCAAGGTTTATCTGCGCACGCTGCTCTGCTTTGGCCCGTTTTTTGTCATGAACAACGTGCTGCTTGCCTTTGTCCGAAACGACGGCAGCCCGGGCCGCGCCATGTGCGGCATGGTGGTCGGCAGCCTGTCCAACGTCGTGATGGACTATGTGTTCATCTTCCCGCTGGGCATGGGCATGTTCGGTGCGGCGCTTGCCACCGGCGTTTCCCCCATCATCAGCATACTGATCCTGTCCGGGCATCTGCGTGCACCCGGCCGCGGCTTCCATCTGCACCGTACCCGTGTGCAGCCGCGGCTTGTCCCCGCACTCTGCACGCCCGGCCTGCCGTCCCTGATCTCTGAATTTTCGTCCGGCCTGGTGCTGCTGCTGTTTAACCAGGTGCTGCTCCGCCTCGCCGGCAACACCGGCGTCGCGGCATACGGCATCGTAGCCAACCTTGCTCTGGTGGCAATCGCAATCTTCACCGGCCTTTCCACCGGCATGCAGCCGCTCGTCAGCCACAGCAGCGGCGCGGGGGCGTCGTCCTCGCTGCGCCAGCTGTTCCGGTACGGGGTGTTGACCGCGCTCGCGATTGCAACCGTGCTGTACGCGGTTGTGGCCGTATTTGCCGCCCCGATCGCATCGGCCTTCAACAGCACGGGCGACCCCGTGCTGGCGGGCTACGCGGTAAGCGGCCTGCGCATTTACTTCCTCGGCTTCTGGTGCGCGGGGCTGAACATTGTCGCCGCCATGTTCTTCAGCGCCTCAGGACGGTCGGGGCAGGGATTTGCCATCTCACTGATGCGCGGCGTGATCGTCATCCCGCCTGTCCTGCTGGCGCTGACGGCGCTGGCGGGTATCAACGGTGTGTGGGCTACCTTCCCTGTCGTCGAAGCCCTTGTCGCGATTCTGACGCTCGTATGCGCCTGCCGCGCCTTCCGCCGTTCCTGAGCCTGCCAATGCCCCTTCCCTGCTCCGGGCAAAGCGGCAGAAAAGCACGGTCATATAAAAAAGCCAGCGTTTGAAACGCTGGCTTTCGTTTTTGGTATACTGGAAACCGTTCTGTCCGGGTTTTCCCTCTCAGTCCAGAGCAGGGGTATCCATTACCATCTGCTGGTACGGCAGGTCTTCAAACCCAAGAATATGGTACAGCGCGGCCGCACGCGGGTTTTCCTCGGTCACTTCCAGGCGGAAGCGCGCCGCATTGTTGTACTTCTCGTGTACTGCGGCAATCATTTTGCTGCCAATGCCCTTGCCGCGCAGGGCTTCATCCACCATCAGTTCTTCCATCCAGACACACAGGCCGCCCGCCTCATTCGACCAGGTGAGCGCGAGCAGCAGATAAGCGCAGGGTGTGCCGTCCTCCCCTTCGGCAATCAGGCAGTCCGCGTAGGGCGAGCCATGCATGAGCAGTTCAAAGGTCCGCTCTGCATTCCGCGGCGGAATCTCATGGCACACAGCCGGTGAATGATAAAATTCATTCACACTGAGGATGAAATAATCGCGGTCAGCCTGTTCAATCGACCGGATACGCATCATAAAACCTCCTAAGCAAAAACATTTCCGTTGAAAGCGTATGCTTCAGACAAGCGCCATCGCCGCGTTGACCGCGTCCTCGGTTGCGCGCATCGCATCCAATGTCTGCTGCATCAGCTCGTCGAGCGTCAGCCCGCACAGCTCTGCGCCCCGGTTGATGATCTCACGCGAGCACCCGGCGGCAAACTTTTTATCCTTGAATTTCTTCTTCAGGCTTTTCACTTCCATATCCTGCACGCTTCCTGACGGGCGCATGAGCGACGCCGACCAGATCAGGCCGGTCAGCTCGTCCGCCGCGAACAGCAGTTTTTCCAGCTCGTGCGCCGGTTCCACGTCCGAGCACACACCCCAGCCGTGACTGCACACCGCATGGATGGTCGCCTCGTCCGCACCGCCCTCGCGCAGCAGCTCGGGCGCCTTCCGGCAGTGCTCCTCCGGCCACATTTCAAAGTCAATATCGTGCAGCAGGCCGGCCACGCCCCAGAAATCCGCGTCCTCGCCGCGCTGCTCCGCAAAATACCGCATCACCGCCTCCACCGTCAGCGCATGGCGCAGGTGGAACGGCTCCTTGTTATACTTGCGCAAAAGTTCCCAACCGTTGTTTCTGTCCATAATCCCGACTTCCTTTCCATATTCTTTGCCCATCAGCGGCGTATATGCCCGCAGCACATCCTAAACGGGTGCTGCCGCGCGTCCCGCGCGGTATTAACAGGAATACGCTATGCGGTTTCCATGAAATGGCCGCGCTTCGCCCGGTCATTTCACACCCCGCCCCAGCCGCCCCGGGCGGTGTCCCGGGGTATTGCGGGGTGGTTTCGAAGCCGCCCCTATGCCATCATTGCAGCCACGAAGGCTTCTCCCTCATGCGCACGCCCGCCGCAATACCCAGGGCGGCATACATCGTCAGCACTGAGGTTCCGCCATAGGAGAAAAACGGCAGCGTCAGGCCCATAACCGGCAAAAGGCCGATGTTCATGAATATGTTCATAAAGGTCTGGAACAGGAACATGCCGCCTACGCCCACTGCAAGCAGCGCAGAAAATGTGGTCGATGCGCGGTAAGATACATAAAACAAGCGCGCAATCAGCAGCGTGAGCAGGCCGATAATCAGCATGCAGCCGATAAAGCCCAGTTCCTCGCCCGCAACCGAAAAAATATAGTCGGTGTGGTTTTCGGGCACCATCTGCATCTGCGTCATGGTTCCGTGGGTCAGGCCCTCTCCTGACATCTGGCCCGAACCGATGGCAATCTTGCCGTAGGTCGCCTGCCGCGAGGTTTCCGGGTCAATAGAAGGGTCAAACAGCACAAGGATTCGGGTTTTCTGATAATCATCCAGCAAAAAGTTCCAAAGGATCGGGATGCTGACAAGCGCAAGCCCAAAGCCCGCCCCCAGCCACTTGAGCGACAGGCCCGCTGCAAACAGCATTATCAGCGCAATCATGAAATACTGGATTGCCATGCCGGTATCGCCCGAGGCGACCACCACCGCGCCCATCATAATCAGCGTATGCAGCGCGATGACAAACAGGCCGCGCCACTCGCTGATATGCTCCCTGATCTCGGAGATGTGCGCGGCAAGCGTGAAGATAAAGATCAGTTTGCCCAGCTCGCCGGGCTGCAAATTGGTGACGCTCAGATTGAGCCACGCACGCTGGCCGTTGACTTCCACGCCGAGCGGGGTGAACAGCAGCATCTGCAGGCCGATGTTGACAAGCACAAATATCTTCCACCAGCCGCTCATGGTCTCCAGGTCGATCAGCGACATGATAACGAACGCCCAGGCCGATTACAACCGCCGCACCCTGAATAAACAGGTTGCGCGTGCTGCCGTCAAGCGCAGTCGCCGGGTTGAGCGTTGCCGAATAAATGAGCACCATGCCGTACGCCGAGCACAGCAGGGCGAGTATCACGAGATAAAGGTCGGTATTTTTGATGTAATGCGTGATTTTTTTGAAAATGTCCACGCCGACCCTCCTTTTATCACAAAATTAAATGCTGCTTTATATCATACCACAATGCAGCCGCTTTTTTAAGTCGCAATTTCGGCAAATTTTTCGTCCGTAACGCTGGAAAACTGTGCACAACATTGTTATAATATTGTCACTGTGTACTATTACTGGGAGGAAATGCTATGTTATCCGATATCGAAATCGCGCAGGGCTGCCAGATGCGCCCGATTGTTGACGTCGCCGCGGATGCCGGGCTGGATGCGGACGACCTGGAACTCTACGGCAAATACAAAGCCAAGCTGTCCGCAGGCGTGTGGAAAAAGCTCAAGGGCAGGAACAACGGCAAGCTGGTGCTGGTCACTGCCATCAACCCCACCCCCGCGGGCGAGGGCAAGACAACCACGACTGTCGGCCTCGGCCAGGCGATGGCCAAGCTCGGCAAAAAGGCGATCATCGCGCTGCGCGAGCCTTCGCTCGGCCCGGTGTTCGGCATCAAGGGCGGCGCCGCAGGCGGCGGCTACGCGCAGGTTGTCCCGATGGAGGACATCAACCTGCACTTCACCGGCGATATGCACGCCATCACCGCTGCAAACAACCTGCTCTGCGCCATGCTGGATAACCACATGCAGCAGGGCAACGCGCTCGGCATCGACCCGCGCCGCGTCATCTTCACCCGCGTAATGGACATGAACGACCGCGCGCTGCGCAACATCACCATCGGCCTGGGCGGCAAGGTCAATGGCGTGCCGCGCGAGGACCACTTCATGATTACCGTCGCCAGCGAGGTCATGGCGATCCTGTGCCTCGCCTCCGACCTCGAGGACCTGAAAAAGCGCTTCGGCGATATTCTGGTCGCCTATTCCTACGACGGCAAGCCGATTTACGCGCGCGACCTGCACGCCGAGGGCGCAATGGCGGCGCTGATGAAGGATGCCATCAAGCCCAATCTGGTGCAGACGCTTGAAGGCACCCCCTGCCTGATGCACGGCGGCCCGTTCGCCAACATTGCGCACGGCTGCAACAGCGTGCAGGCAACCAAGCTGGCGCTCGGCCTGGCGGACATTGCAATCACCGAAGCCGGCTTCGGCGCGGACCTCGGCGCGGAGAAGTTCATGGACATCAAGTGCCGCAAGGCGGGCCTTGCGCCGGACTGCATTGTGCTGGTTGCAACCGTGCGCGCGCTCAAGTACAACGGCGGCGTAGCCAAGGCCGACCTGAACGCGCCCAACCTTGCCGCGCTCGAGCACGGCATCTGCAATCTGGACGCGCATCTGGATAATATGCAGAAGTTCGGCGTTCCGGTTGTGGTGGCGATCAACTCGTTCCCGACCGACACCGAAGAGGAGGTTGCGTTCATCCGCGAGCACTGCGCAAAGCGCGGGGTGCGCGTGGCGCTCTCCGAGGTGTTTGCCAAGGGCGGCGAAGGCGGCAAGGCGCTCGCAAACGAGGTGCTTTCCGTACTGGACGAAGGCAAGGCGGACTTTCACATGCTCTACGAGGACGAACTCCCGCTCGAGGACAAAATCCGCAAGATCGCCAAGGAGATTTACGGTGCGCTCGGCGTGACCATCGCCCCGGCGGCG
>USSI01000049.1 GCA_900557315.1 uncultured Butyricicoccus sp.
GCTGCAGAACTTCATCCAGCGCTTTGCGGCGAACAAATCCAAGTCGCGTCAGGCGACCAGCCGCCGTAAGTTGATCGACAAGCTGACGGTCGAAGAACTGCCGGCATCCTCGCGCCGTTATCCCTGGGTTGCGTTCCAGCAGGACCGCGAAGCAGGCAAGGATATCCTTGAAGTGCGCGGCATCTCCAAGACGATCGACGGCGAAAAGGTGCTGGACAATGTGTCCTTCATCGTGCGCCGCGGGGACAAGATCGCGTTTATCTCGGACAACGAACTGGCCATGACCACGCTGTTCCAGATTCTGATGGGCGAGATCAAGCCGGATGAGGGCAGCTTCAAGTGGGGCGTTACTACCTCGCAGAGCTATTTCCCCAAGGATAACAACGAATACTTCGAGGGCCATACCGAGAACATGCTCGACTGGATTGCGCCGTATTCGCAGACCGACACGCTGGAGTCCACCTTGCGCGGCTTCCTCGGCCGCATGCTGTTCTCGGGCGACGATGTGTATAAGCCGGTGCGCGTGCTGTCCGGCGGCGAAAAGGTGCGCCTGATGCTCGCGCGTATGATGCTGTTCGGCTCGAACGTGCTGGTAATCGACCAGCCGACCAACCACCTCGATCTGGAATCCATCACCGCGGTCAACAATGGCGTGCGCGATTTCAAGGGCACGGTGCTGTTCGCTTCGCACGACCATGAGTTCGTGCAGACCATCGCAACCCGCATCATCGAGATCCGTGAGCAGGGTGTGCTGGACAAGGAATGCACCTACGACGAGTTCCTCGAATTCCGCGAGACTTACAAGGGCTGATGCGCAGCCGTATCCGACAGGGCCTTTGCGGCCTTGCCGTGCTCGCAGTGCTGTTTGCAGGGGCGTATGTGTCCGCGTCTATCCTCGGCTGGGGCTGCCCGCTGCAGCATTTTACCGGCGTGCCCTGTCCGGGCTGCGGCTTGTCGCGTGCGGCGTTCGCGCTTCTGCGGCTGGATTTTATGGCGGCATTCCGGTATCACCCGATGATCTGCGTGCTGCCGCCAGTAGTGCTGTACGTGCTGTTCGGCAAAAAGCCGCTGCTCGGTTCGAAAAAACGTGAACGGGTGCTGCTGTGGGGGACCATGGCACTGTGGGCCGCAGTGTGGATCACGCGGCTTGTCATCCATGACCCGCTGGTATGGGGGAACTGATAAAGAGAAAGGACAGCGCATGGCGCAGGCTGTGCGCTGTTTTGCTTGCCTGACCGCTGAATCATGTGGTATACTATATCTAATTGGGCTAACATTGAGGAGGAAAACCGGAATTATGATGATTACCTGCCCGCACTGTCAGGCTGAGACCGACCACAAGGTGCTTGACCATATCAATATTGACCGAAATCCCGAGCTGCGGGCCAAGGTGCAGGATTTGTCCTGCTTCCGCGTCAAATGCCCAAACTGCGGCGAGACGGCTCTCGCCGTACATCCCTGCCTGTACCATGATATGTCAAACCAGTTCATGGTTTGGCTGTGGCCGGAGGAGGAGAAAGCGCCTCGCGCGGAGTTTGATCCGCTGGCGGGCTACACGCTGCGTATTGTGGACAGCTTAAACGCCTTCCGCGAGAAGATCAATATTCTGGAGCGCGGCCTGGACGACCGCACGGTCGAGATTATGAAACTGCTGCTGTTTTCGCAGCTGAACCGCGACCTGGATGTCGTTGAGCTGCTGTTCCATGAGCTGGATGAGCGCACGACGGATTTCCGCTTTGCTGCGGTGCTGTCGGATGGGGCGGAGCAGTATGCCGCCATGCCGGGCGCGGTATACCAGCGCCTGCATGAGGACGTAGAGAACTACCTGTACACACCCGGCGGCGATTTCGCGCGCATCGATATGCAGTGGGCGCACGACGCGCTGGAGCTGCTGCACGAATTGGGATAAAAAACGGCCTCCGCAAGGGGAGACCGTTTGTATCCGGTATTTATCAGCCATACAGGGCCTGTACCAACATGCCGCCGAGCACGGCAACCACAAAGGTTGCTGCAATAACAGGCAGGGCGCGTCTGCGGCCTTCTTTTTCCTGAAACAGCACGATGTAACCGAAGCCCGCGCCGGTAGACAGGCCGGCGATGAGGGCGCCGAAGCTGATCGTGCCGCCGACGAACAGTTCGGAGAGCAGCACGCTCACCGCACAGCTGGGGATCAGCCCGAGGACCGCACACAGGAGCGGCTGGAACAGCGTATCCGACAGGAGCAGGGAAGCCAGAATATCTTCGCCGATCAGATGGACGGCGATATCGAGCACCAGCATAACCGCGAACAGAAAAAACGAGGTCTTGATGGTGTGCCAGACGACGCTCCATACCGGGGATCCTGCGCTGCAGTCGCACGCGGTCATTTCGACCTCAATGGGTTCATCGCTTTCCAGACGGTGACGGCGGAATACGGTGTATTTGAGAATGTAACCGCCGGTCACTGCGATGGCGAATTTGACCACGAGCAGAAGGACGACCTGCGGTACGCTCGTGCCGCCTGCAAGAAGGACGGGCACAGCTTCGTCAGACGTGGCAAGGAAAACCGCGACCAGCGTTGCAGGCGCAAGATATCCGGCGGAAAACAGTGCCGCCGCCGCTGCGGAAAAGCCGCACTGCGGGATGGTGCCCGCCAGCGCGCCGACAACCGGGCCGAACTGCGCCGCGCGGGAGAGCAGAGCAGGTGTATTGGTGAGCCGGTTTTCGATATAATAAAGAAGGGCGTATACCACTAAGAGCAGCGGCACAGTCTTCAACACATCGAAAAATGCCTCCGGCACAACATGGGCTAAAAGATGGAGCAAAGATTTCACCTCATAAAATTTATCTGGGGATAAAAAGACAACTATGAGATAGTATACCACATCAAGGCTCTTTTGGGCAAGCGGGATTTGCCTGAAATGTGCCAATCTTGGAAGAGGGAACGAGCAAATACCATGAAATTTAACGAACTGAAGATACAGAAGAATATATTGAAGGCATTGCGTGAGGCCGGTTACGAGAAGCCGACGCCCATCCAGCAGGAGGCGATTCCGCCGGTGCTGGCAGGGCGAGACCTGCTCGGCTGTGCGCAGACCGGCACAGGCAAAACCTGCGCGTTTTCCGTGCCGATCATCCAGCGCCTGTGCAGGGAAGAGGGCAAGCCGGGCGTGGTCCGTGCGCTCATCCTGACGCCGACGCGTGAACTGGCGTTGCAGATTTATGAAAACATCTGCCAATATGCACGCTATATGCCGTGCACCGCGGCGGTGATTTTCGGCGGCGTGTCCCAGGTGCCGCAGGTGGAGGCCATCCAGCGCGGCGCGGATATTCTGATCGCAACCCCGGGCCGCCTGTGGGATCTGATGGGGCAGAACATCGTCAAGCTGAATAAGGTGGAATGCTTTGTGCTCGACGAGGCCGACCGCATGCTCGATATGGGCTTTTTCCCGGACGTCAAGCGCATTATCAAGTATCTGCCCGCAAAACGCCAGACGCTGCTGTTCTCCGCGACCATTCCGCAGGAGATTGCTGCACTGGCGGACAGCCTGCTGAAAAACCCGGTGCGCATTTCGGTCACGCCGTCCGCAAAACCGGTCGAAAAGATCGAGCAGAAGGTTTTTCTGGTGGAAAAGGCGGAAAAAAGGGAACTGCTGGCCGACATCATCCGTCAAAGAAATGTGCATCAGACGCTGGTGTTTACGCGCACCAAACACGGCGCAGACCGCGTCGCGCGCGACCTGAACCGTGCGGGCATCAAAGCAAAGTCCATCCACGGCGACAAGTCGCAGAACCAGCGCCAGCGCGCGTTGAATGAGTTCAAAGAATGCAAAATTGCGGTTCTGGTGGCGACCGATATCGCCGCGCGTGGGATTGACATCAATGAACTGCCGCTTGTCATCAATTTTGAACTGCCCAACATCCCGGAAACCTATGTGCACCGCATTGGCCGTACCGGCCGCGCGGGGCAGGAGGGCACCGCGATTTCGTTCTGCGACAAGTCCGAGCGTCCCTACCTGGCGGACATCGAAAAGCTGATCGGCAAACGCATCCCGCTGGCGGCTGAAATCCCGCACACGGAAAAGGAAAACGAGCCGGCAAAACGCGAACCGGCCCAGCGCAGGACCACCAACAACCGTACCCGCCGCAAGTTGGTTTCGGAAAATGCACCGGCGGAAGCCGTTGCAGCAGAAGCAGCGGCAGAAAAAGCCGCGAAGCAGAAGACGCGCAAGGCTGCGGCTGCAGCAAAGCGCCCGTCCCGCAAGCAAAAAGCGTCAGACGCGCAGGCAGAGCAGCGTGCAAAGGCTGCCGCACCGCGCGCACGCCGTTCAGCGGCTGCTTCGGGTGGCAGAGGACGTCGCAATGACCCGTACGCGCGGTATGAGAAAAATGAGCCGCGCGTGGATGCGCACACGCCGTCGCGTGCCTATGCGCTGAGCGACGAAGCGGCAGAGCGCATCCGGAAAAAGGTAGAAGCCGCGCTGGCGGCGCGTGCCGAGAAGGCCGCCGCAGCGTCGGAACAGACAGAGAAAAAAGCGGCGCCTGCCCATCGGGGCCATCGCCGTGTAAAAAAGTAACAGAGAGACAAAAAGGGGAGAACACCATCTAATGAATGGCGCAAGACATCGGTTTGCCCTCGGGCTGACCTGCTTTTTTATGATATGCCTGACGGTAGTTTACCCCTTTTTGCTGTATACCCCAAATGAATTTGTCACTCGCTGGCGCGAGTGGTATATCGAGACCGCCATGGGCACTATGACGCACCAGTGGCTGGCAACCGCGTTTATCCCGCAGGATATCATTGAAGAAGTTATGACCAAACGCTATCTGCTCAATCAGCGTCAAACTGGTGCGGAGAGCAGATGGTCCTATACGGAGCAGGACGACGATACGGCAGACACTCCGGAGGAGCAGTTCTACCAGACCTTTTCCGAACTGGACCGGGACAGCTTCGAGCAGTTCCTGCAGGACAATCCGGAGTACATAGCGAACGGATATGAACACATCAACATTGACCTGATTGGCGATGCGGCGGATAAAAATTACAACACCGGCATCAAAACTAAGCAGGGAGACACAGTGCTGGCTGTCAATGCCGAGCATGGCATCCTGATCGCGGAAATTGTCGGTGAAGATTCGCTCGGTATGGAGTATGCAGGCAAGGTAGCGCTGTGCAAAAAACCGGAGAATATCATCGTCGGGACTTGTGAAGGGTTGTTTGAGTACGGCTCGTATGTTTCGGAAATGGTGAGCAATTATAATGCCATCCTTGGCATCAATGCCTCGGGTTTTGCTGACTACGAAGGCAACGGCACAGGCGGCCTGCCATACGGGTTCCTGAAAAGCGAAGGGGAGACCCTGCAAAGTGCAGTGGGCGATACTTGGAAAATTATCGGTTTTGATGAAGAAGACCATCTACAAATCGGTGCGTTTACTGATACCTCAAATCTGCGCGACGCGGTGGAGTTTCATCCGGCACTGATTATCAACGGAGAGAACCTGGTGGCCGGTTCGGGCCTGAACGATCAGCAGCCTCGTACTGCGATTGGGCAGGCAGAGGATGGGACGGTCATCATGCTGGTAATAGACGGACGGCAGTTCCACTCTTTTGGCATCTCGATCGAGCGCTGCGCGGAGATTATGGAACGTTATGACGCGTATCAGGCGTCCATGCTGGACGGAGGATCGTCATCCGTTATGGTTTACAATGGTCGTGAGATCACCAGCCCTACTACGCTGTCCCAGAACCCGGAGGGACGTTATCTGCCGGATGCTTTTCTGGTCAAATAAAATTTTGCGAAGGAAGGCAAAAAAGACTTGTCTTTTGTTCAAGTCTCTGGTATAATAATTAAGCGCCTGTAAGATCAGGCGCAATATGGAGAAGTATCGAAGTGGTCATAACGAGCTCGACTCGAAATCGAGTTGACGGTAACACGTCACGTGGGTTCGAATCCCACCTTCTCCGCCATATTAATCCGCACTTTCTGTTGTCGGAAAGTGCGGATTTTTCTTTTTTATCGTAAAACTCTGAACCTTTCGTTATCTCGTCCGAAAGATAAGGCTTCCAAATACTGCAACCGTTACTGCAACCAGCTCTCGAATGCTCGTTATTTCGCGGTTTTTCTCCGTTTTTCCACTGTTTTCATTATGTGGCAGAGGGCAGATTTTTCAGCATTTCTTCCATTCTGGCGGCACTCTTTTGCTGCATCTTGTCCGTGACATGGGCATAGGTCTTGAGGGTGAACGAGGGTGCAAAGTGGCCCAGATTGGTCTGCACGGTCTTGATGTCGTCGCCGTTTTCCAGCGAGATCGTCGCGTATGAATGCCGCAGGGAATGAAAGGTGTAATGCCCCAGCCCGCAATTTTTCAGAACCTGCTGCAAATGCTTGTATACCGTCTGGTTATTGAGAGGTCCGCCCAGTACGTTGGTGAACACCAAATCAAACTGGTTTTTCCACTGGCAGCCTGCTCGCAGTCGGGCTTCGTTTTGCTCTATGCGGCGCTGCTTGAGGGCAAACATTACACTTGGAGCGACAACAATACGGCGCTGCTTGTTTTCTTTCGGGGGCTTTAAGTAGTAATCGTAGAAGTCCTTGTCACGGCGTTGCTGAAGCTGCTGACGTACTACGATGGTATTCCGCTCCCATTCAATATCATCCCACCGCAGGCCAAGGATCTCCGATTGCCGCATCCCGGTGAGGATAGCGGTATAATAGAGCAGATGAAATTCATCCGTCTTGATGGCCGCAAAGAAGCGGGACAGTTCTGCAGTCGTCAGCACCTTGAGCTGCTGCTGTGTTACGCGCGGCAGACGGCAGTGATCTGCAACATTGCGGAGGAGGATCTCGTCCTGACACGCACAGGCCAGCAGGCCGTGCAGGATGCCGTGAATATTGCGGATGGTCTTGGGGGAAAGCGGATTCTCCCCGGTGTAGAGGCTGGATATGAACAACTGCACCTGTCTGTGGGTCAGCTCAGTGAGCTTGAGGTCACCGAACGCTGGAAGAATATAGTTTTTGAGAATGATCTCATAGGTGCGTTGGGTAGTGGGGGAGAGCATGGCAATGTGGCTGAAACGATATTCGGCCACATATTCTGCAACCGTGATCTTTTGCGGATTTTGAAACGTGTGATTGTCAATGCTGGCAGTTGCCGCTCGCAGTAATTCAGCAACTTCTTTTTGGGTATCAGCATAGACTGTATAACGGTGTTTCTTGCCTGTCCGTGGGTCGCGTTTGGAAGTGTACTGTGCTGCCCAGCGGCCGTCTGCACGCTGATAGATCGTTCCGCTGCCGTTCTCACGCTTTTTCTTTTTATGTGCCATAGTATCTTTGGTCTCCTTTCCGGCACATGCTGCTTCGGTTGATAACTATAGTATACCACAGAGACAGGGGCTGTTTAAGTCCGTGAAATGAATTTTGCCTTCTGTGGAGTATGTTTTGCCAAAAATGGGGGACTGCCCGCTGTCAGACAGTCCCGTAACGAAACATGTGCCTGTCCGTTTGTCTGTGCAGGTTATCTGGTTACCCTGCAATATTGTCTGTTTCTTTGCCCGGATCCGGATAGGGTAAGTAATCCGGATCGGGTACTTTGGTTTGTTCGTTTACCCATGACATGAGCTTATCCTGCTGGATCAACAGGCGTTTACCAATGCGGAACGACGGAAAATCCGCGCGGTGCATCAGGTTGTAGGCGGCACTACGGCTGATACCGAGCAGTGCGGCAAGCTCCGGGGCGCTGTATGTGAGTTTACTCATTTTGAAAACCTCCTGTTGTCGTACGTGTGGGGGCAGATCCATAAGTCCATAAGACCAGTGTGCCTTACGGAGGTCTGGGGTCCTCCTCATGTGGCTGTTTGCTCAGCCAGGCGAGTGTGTCGACATGTGTGACCAACAAACGCTTGCCGATGCGGAAAGAAGGGAAGTCTGCACGGTGCATCAGGTTATATGCAGCGTAACGGCTGATTCCCAACAGTGCAGCCAGTTCGGTTGCGTTATAGGTGATCTTTTCCATAATACGGGTCTCCTTTCTCGGGATGAATTTTGAGCTATTTACAAAAGGTATGGTCATATCTATCAAACTTGTAAGGGTTTTGATAAACACGATGCCTAAACTAAGTTGCTGCCATATCGGTGGTGCCTCCAATGCAAAAGAGGAATCCTTTACTGTGAAACAGGACGCCGGGCTGCAATAAAGATGGAGGTCAACTTGGAGCTAATGTGCGTATCCACAATGCTTAAGTTGGTATCCACCGATTTGACACATTTGACGGATTCGTTTTATGGTAGGGGATACTGTTCCAGGGGGGAAAGTTCGTAAAAACGGCAAGGGATTTTATACATTGCCATTTGCTCGATGAATTTGTTGTAATTTTTTTAATCTGACACATCTGACACATAAAAACGTGTAATTGGAACATAGAACAAAATTAGGAAGCGATTTATTTTTTCCTGTAAGTGTGGTAAAATAAATTGTAATGTGTCAATGTGTCAGAAAACACGGAAACCATTGCATGGGGAAACGTAGTCCGTCCGGTG
>USSI01000050.1 GCA_900557315.1 uncultured Butyricicoccus sp.
CATGATGGCGCGGGACAAGACCGACCGCCCCTGGCAGGCCGAACAGCTGGCAAAGCTGCTGCGCGGCCGCCCGGCGCACGTCAACCTGATCCCGCTCAACGAGGTGGCGGAAAGCCCGCTTCGGCCCTCCAGGCCGGAGACCGTGCGCCGTTTCCAGCAGGCGCTCGAGAAACGCGGCGTGACCGCGACCGTGCGGCGCAGGCTTGGCCCGGATATCGACGCCGCCTGCGGCCAGCTGCGGCAGAGGCAGATCAAAGAGGACGCGGCCGCGGCGGAGTAAGCCTGTACACAAGCACATATATCCCACCGTATCTGTTTGCAGACGGCCCGGCCGCCTGCATCCCAAAGCCCGGCGATGCCGGGCGGGCGGATTCCTCTGAACACATGGAGGTGTTTTTCATGGAATGGTTCGGATTGACCGATAAAGGGCGCGTGCGCCCGACCAATCAGGACATTTATCAGATCGAAGCGCGGGAGGAAAACCGGACCGCGCTGCTCGTCGTGTGCGACGGCATGGGCGGTGCGAACGCGGGCAATGTGGCGAGCCGCTTTGCCGCGCAGGTGTTCACCGAGTCCATCAAGGCGGAACTCACCAGCAAGCTGGATGCAAAAAACCGTCAGGACCTGCTCACGCGCGCGCTGGACGAGGCGAATGAGACCGTGTTCAGCCTTGCAGGGCGGCAGCCCGAGTTCCGCGGCATGGGAACCACGCTGGTTGCGGCGCTTGTGCAGGGCGACCAGGCAACCATCCTCAACGTGGGCGACAGCCGCGCCTATCTGTTTGACGGCACCCGCCTGCACCAGTTGACAGAGGATCACTCTTATGTGGAGGAGATGCGCCGGCAGGGCCGCATCACCGAGGCGGATGCGCGCACCCATCCGCAGAAAAACCTGATTACGCGTGCGGTCGGCGTCGAACCGTCGGTCGAAGGCGACCTGTTTGAGGCGCGCCTGGACGAGAACGAGGTGCTGCTGCTGTGCTCGGACGGGCTGACCGGCATGGTGGAGGACGAGAAGATCGCAGAGACGCTGAAAAATGCAAAAACGCTCGCACTGGCGGGCGATGCGCTGCTTACCCTCGCGCTGGAGGGCGGCGGCCGCGATAATATCACGGTTGCGCTGTTCATCCGCGGCGCGGAAGAGGAGGCGTAAACCGCATATGGATAAGTATATCGGCAAACTGCTCGGCGGCCGGTATGAGATCATCGACGTGGTCGGCGTAGGCGGTATGGCGGTCGTCTACCGCGCGCGCTGCCACGTGCTCAACCGCTATGTCGCCGTTAAGATACTCAAGGACGAATATGCCAGGGACCCGGATATCCGCAAGCGGTTTTCCATCGAGTCGCAGGCAGTCGCCAAGCTCAGCCATCACAACATTGTCTCCGTGTACGATGTCGGCAGTGAAAACGGCACGGATTATATTGTCATGGAACTGATCGAGGGCATCACCCTCAAGGAGTATTTACAGAAAAAAGGCCGTCTGTCCTGGCAGGAATCCGTGTTTTTTGCGGAGCAGATCTGCCGCGCGCTCGTGCATGCGCACTCCCGCGGCATCATCCATCAGGATATCAAGCCGCAGAACGTCATCATCCTGCGCGATGGTACGGCAAAGCTGACCGATTTCGGCATTGCCTCGTTCGCCACCACGCAGGAGACCCGCGTGGTGCAGGAGGCCATCGGCTCGGTGCATTATATCTCGCCCGAGCAGGCCAAGGGCTCCAAGATCGACTACCGGACGGATATCTATTCGCTCGGCGTTGTGATGTACGAAATGCTGACCGGCAAATTGCCGTTCGAGGGCGAGACCGCGCTGCAGGTGGTCATGCAGCATATCAACGCGGTACCGCTTGCGCCCAGCGAGGTTGTGCCCGGCATTCCCAAGGGGCTGGATGAGATCGTCATGCACGCAATGTGCGCCAACATCGGCCGCCGCTACGCCTCGGCGGAAGAATTGTATACCGATCTGGAACAGCTCAGGAACAACCCGGATATCCGGTTCGGCTATATTGCGTCGGCGGATGAGACCGGCGAAACCCAGGTGATCGGGCGGGATGTGCAGCGGGCGGCGCGGCATGCGCAGGCAAACGCCGCCGCACAGGGCCGCCCTGCAGGGCATACGCCTGTATCCGCGCCGCGCCGCGAGACCGCAACCGCGGTGCGCGAGCCGGAGGGCTTTTTTGACCGGCTGGCTGAACGGCCCGGCCTTGCCGCAGGCATTGCGGTGGCTGTGGTCGCGGTCATCACCCTGGTTGTCGTGGGCATCCTGCTCATGACGGGCAGCAATAACAGCGAGAAAGTGCAGGTCCCGTCGTTCATTGGCATGAATATTGACGAAGTCATGGCGGACTCGACCTATACCGGCAACTTCACGCTGGAAGAGGCCGCGGAACGCAAGGAGTCCGACCGCCCGGTGGGAGAGATACTGGAACAGGACGTGGAGGCGGAGAGCGAAGTCGTCAAGGGGACGGTTATCACGCTGACGGTATCCGCGGGCGGCGAAAATGTCAGCGACACCTATAAGGTGATTGATTTTGCAGAGCGCTCGCTGGATTACGTGACCACCATGCTGGACGAGCATGGCATCAGCTACACGACACAGGAAGAATACAGCGACGAGGTGGAAGCCGGGCTCGTCATCCGTACCGATCCCGCCGCAGGCGCCGAGCTGGAGCCGGGCGCGTCGATCACGATCTATGTCAGCAAGGGCAAGGAGACCAAGACGACGACCGTACCCAATTTGTACGGCATGACCGAGGACGCGGCGCGGCAGGCGCTCACGGAGCGCGGCCTTTCGCTCGGCTCGGCCGACCAGGTGGAGAACTCTGCGGCAGTCGGCACGGTGGTCTGGCAGTCCACTGCGGAAGGCACCGAGGTCGATGAAGGCACTACGGTCAATGTCCAGATTTCCAAGGGCATCACGCAGACGCAGCAGCCGGAGGATACCGACGACGGCGGATCGGATTCGCAGGACGGCGGCTTTGTCTCCGAGGAGCCGGAGGCCCCGCAGCAGGGCTCGGCAACCGTGCAGGTTGCGCTGCCGGATAACACCGATATGGCGCATGTTGTCATTTCGGTAGACGGCGTGGTGCAGCATGACGAAACGCATGATACCAGCCTCGGCAGCATTTCCGTGCCGCTGACGGGCACGGTGGGGGAACACGAAGTCACGGTCAGCGTGGACGGCAGCAACTCCACGAGCACCTATACGTTCAGTTGACAGAGAGGTAGATTTTTTGACCGAAGGGATCATTCTCAAGGGCATCGGCGGTTTCTATTATGTGGATACCGCCGAAGGCCTGATTGAATGCAAAGCACGCGGACGGTTCCGCAAAACTGTGGGCAAGCCGATCGTGGGCGACCGCGTGACGCTCGAAATCCAGCCGGAGGACGGCACCGGCTACCTGCTGGACATCGCGCCGCGCAAAAACAGCCTTGTGCGGCCGGCGGTCGCCAACCTGGACCTGCTGGTGGCGGTTGCGTCGGCGGCGCCGCCGGTAACCGACCCGTTCCTGATCGACCGCGTGACTGCGATCGCGGTGCACAAGGACATGGATGTGCTGGTGGTCATCAACAAGATCGACGAGGACCCGGGCGAGCAGCTGTATGAGACTTACCGCAGGAGCGGCATCGAGGTCTTGCGCGTGAGCGCGCTGACCGGCGACGGCATCGACGAGCTGCGTGCGCGTATCCGCGGCCGGGTGTCCGCGTTTGCGGGCAATTCGGGCGTGGGAAAGTCGAGCGTGCTCAACCGCATTGACCCGCAATTCGGGGCGGCGGTGGGTGCGATTTCCGACCGCATCGGGCGCGGCAAGCACACCACGCGGCATGTGGAGCTGCATCCCATCGAGGGCGGCGGCTACATCGCGGATACGCCGGGCTTTTCCTCGTTCGATACCGAACAGATGGACCTGGTGCTGGCAGAGGACCTGCAATATGCGTTCCCGGAGTTTGCGCCTTACATCGGGCAGTGCAAATTCACCGGCTGTGCGCACGTCAAGGAAAAGGGATGCGCCGTGCGCGCCGCAGTCGAGGCGGGGGAGATCGCGCAAAGCCGGCACGATAGCTATGTCAAACTGTACGAAAGCGTAAAGGATTTGAAACAATGGGAGCTTACGAAGGGCGGCACGCGCTGATTTTCGCCGCAGCGCCGGAAACCGAATACGGCTATATCCGTGCGTTTCTGGAACGGCATCCGGATGCGCTGATTGCCTGCGCGGACGGCGGCCTGCGCCACGCGCGGGCGCTCGGACTGCACCCGGATTTCATGATCTCAGACTGCGACTCCATGCCTGAGATCGAGGGGACGGAGGTCATCCGCTTAAAGCCGGAAAAAGACGACACGGACACGCAGGGATGCCTGCGCGAGGTATTCCGCCGCGGCTGCACTGAGGCGACGCTGGTCTGTGCGACCGGCGGGCGCATCGACCACGAGCTGGCCAACCTCTCCCTGCTGGAGGAGGCGCACGCCATGGGCGGGCGCCTGACCATGCTCGACCGGCAGAACCGTATCGTTTTGCATCACGGCGGTTGTCAGAAATTCATAATGCCGCCGGAGTACCAGTATTTTTCCCTTGTACCGCTCGATGCGGTATTGCAGGGCGTCACCATCGAAAACGCCAAATACCCGCTGCATGATGCAACGGTTACCCGTGCAGGCATGATTTCCATTTCCAACGAGGCGGCCGCAAACGATGTGTTTACGGTCTCCATCCGGGACGGGCGTGCGCTCGTCGTCTTCTCGCGCGACTTTTCGCGCGCTTTGTGAATATTCCACACGAAAACCGCCAAATCCGGCGGTTTTTTCTATCCGGCCGGTTTTGCAATTCTGACTGGCCATACTTGCAAAATATAACGGGAAAGCATATAATGAATCCATAGAGAGATGAAAAGGGAGTGCGTAACCAGTGGCATTGAAACCGATTTCGAGAATTGCAGCAGGCGTGCAGGCTTCCACCACGCTTGCGATTGACTCGCTGTTCAAGCAGATGAAGGCCGAAGGCAAGGATGTGGTTGGCTTCGGCGCAGGCGAGCCGGATTTCCCCACGCCCGAGCACATTAAACAGGCGGGCATTGAGGCGATCGAGAATAACTATACCAAGTACACCCCGGCCGCCGGCCTGATGGAACTGCGCGAGGCTGCCTGCTACCGTTTGAAAACCGATTTCGGTTTGGACTACGAGCCGAAGCAGATCGTGGTTGCCTCGGGTGCAAAGCACTCTGTCTATATTGCACTGATGACGCTGTGCAACCCGGGGGACGAGGTCGTCATCGCTGCGCCGTACTGGGTCAGCTACTCCGAGATGGTCAAGCAGGCGGGCGCGGTGCCTGTGATCGTCGCGGCAGAAGAAGAGCAGGATTTCAAGATCACCGCCGAACAGCTGGACGCCGCAATCACGGACAAGACCAAGGTGTTCATGCTCAACTCGCCCTGCAACCCGACCGGCATGGTTTACACCCGCAAGGAGCTTGAGGATATTGCGGAAGTGTGCTGCCGCCATAATATCTACGTCATCGCCGACGAGATCTACTGCAACCTTGTTTATGACGACATCGAGTTCGTCTCCTTTGCCTCGCTGAATGAGGACGTCAAGGAGCGCACGATCATCGTCAACGGCGTGTCCAAGAGCTACGCCATGACCGGCTGGCGCATTGGTTACAGCGCGTCCAACCCGGAACTGGCCAAGGTGATGAGCAACTACCTGAGCCATTCTACCTCCGCGCCGTCCACCATTTCACAGCACGCGGCAATCGTTGCGCTGCGCGGCCCGCAGGAGGATATGCAGGTCATGAAGCAGGCGTTCGAGCAGCGCCGCGACCATCTGGTCGAGCGGATGAACCGCATCGAGGGCGTTTCCTGCATCAAGCCGCAGGGCGCGTTCTATGTTATGATGAACATGAAAAGCTTTATCGGCAAGTCCATGTACGGCAAGACCATCGAGAGCGCAGAGGATTTCGCGCAGCTCTTCCTCGAGAAGGGTCTCGTGGCGACCGTGCCGTGCACCGCGTTCGCGGCGCCGGGCTTTGTGCGCTGGAGCTATGCAACCTCGCTGGCCGAGATTGACAAGGGCCTCGACCGGCTGGAGGCGTTTATCAAAAACGCATAAGAGAGGAATCAAGAAGCGGCGCTCTGAAAAGGGCGCCGCTTTGCAGAAAGAGGACAGTATGGAACAGATCCGGATCACGACCGAGATATGCATACCAAATGCGCGGCAGTATGTGCCGCTGGAACAGCTGGCGGAGTATCCGTTCGTAAAGAAGCCTGAGGAGTACATAGACGGTATCATCACCATCGATTGCGGGAATCAGGGAAATGCACTTGATGGCTGCATTGAGGAGCTGTGGCAATGCGTACTGGGTGCGCTGGAACAGCTGTGCGAGACGGATGAAGCGGCGTTGTGCTGCCCGGATCATTCGTATGAGGGCCGTATACGACGGTTGCCGGGAAGACGGATGGCTTTGCAGATGGAGGGGCAGCCGGAACTGACCGCGGATTGTGCGCAGATGTGCGGCAAGTTATTGGACGCGGCCGAGGAGTTTTTCCGCAGCTATCCTCCTGCGCTGGCTGTGATCCCTTTTGAGGCCAAAGAATTTATTGCGTGGATACAGCGTTTGAGGAAATGCCTGATAAATGAATAAAAAACGGTTTTAAATGCCGGGGACGCAGATACAACTGTTTTAAATAAAAGGCGGGAGCGCGAAGGCGCTCCCACCTTTTTATGGTTTCGTCAGGTATTTCAGCAAACGGTATTCAGTAAACGCGCCGCAGGTGTATACCTGCTTGAGAAAGAAGCCGAAATGCAGGTACATGGGCACGTTCTCGCGCGAGAGGGTTTCGAGCACGACCGCCGGGTAGCCCTGCGCGGCCGCGTGGGCGATCACGCCGTCGAGCAGTTCGCGGGCTGCGCCGCTGCCGCGGTGCGCCTTGTCCACCCCGAACTGCGCAATATAATAGGGATGTTTGCAGTACCGCCTGTACCAGTTCGTGCTGTGCACGTCCATGACTGGGCGGCTGTTGCGCGTCAGCTGCGCAAGCAGCGGCCGCTGGATATCGCGCAGCAGATTTTGGTTCCGCAGGGCGTAGACAAGCTGGCCGAGCGGGCTGAAGCGGGACAGGCGGCGCGGGTCTGCGCCCACGATCGCGCCGATGGGCGTGCCATCATCCCCCTCGCAGATAAAAACGTCGCCCCGGGTGAAATAGTAGCCCTGCCCGATGCCGAGCACCGCAGGACCAAAGCGTCGGGCGGTCTGCTCGTTCACGCCGGAAAACTGCTGCTGCAACTCCTCTTTTTCGTAAAACTGATCGAACATCAATGCGGCGAGCGCCGCGCGTTCGTCCTGACGGGCTCTGCGCATACGGTATCCCTCCTGTATCCTGCCCTGATGATAGCACGCCCGGGCGCACCCGTCAAGCGGCGCGGACGAAAACGCGTCAAATACATGGGCAAAAGTGGATAAATCTTTGTGAATTGCTACAATATATGTGCGAAAACAGATGGTTGAGCTTGAAAACAGACGGCTTCGGTGTTAAACTAAATTCGACTTAAAATCCGTTGCAGTAATGCTGTGCACTGGAATAAAAGAACGGAAAGGACGACTGACATGAACAACGTGTACGAAAGCCCGCTTTCCTCGCGCTATGCTTCGAAGGAGATGCTCTATACCTTCTCATCGGACATGAAGTTCTCGACCTGGCGCCGCCTGTGGGTATCGCTGGCCAAGGCGGAGATGGCGCTCGGCCTGCCCATCACGCAGGAGCAGGTGGACGAGATGCAGGCGCATATCACTGATATTGATTATGAGACCGCCAAAGCGCGCGAGAAGGAAGTCCGCCACGACGTCATGGCGCACGTTTACACCTTCGGCAAGGCCGCGCCGGAGGCGGCGGGCATCATCCACCTCGGCGCGACAAGCGCTTACGTGGGCGACAATACCGACATCATCCAGATCCGCGAGGGTCTGCTGCTTGTGCGCAAAAAGCTTGCGACCGTGCTGGACAAGCTGGCGCAGTTCGCGGACGCACACAAGGCGCAGCCGACGCTCGGCTTTACCCACTTCCAGCCCGCGCAGCTGACCACAGTCGGCAAGCGCGCGACCCTGTGGATGAACGAGCTGCTCATGGACCTGCACGAGGTCGAGTACCGCATCGAAAACCTGCGCATGCTGGGCAGCAAGGGCACGACCGGCACGCAGGCGTCCTTCATGGAGCTGTTTGACGGCGACGAGAGCAAGGTCAAGGAGCTGGAAAAGCGTATCGCGGACGATTTCGGCTTTGCGGGCGTGGTGCCG
>USSI01000051.1 GCA_900557315.1 uncultured Butyricicoccus sp.
ACGCCGCAGTATGACAAAAACGGCCTGCTGACCCGCGGAACTGTGATCCGGCATCTGATGCTGCCCGGCCTTGCAGGAGACACCGCGCAGGTGCTGCGCGACATTGCCGCGCGGTTTGGGGACACGGTTCTCGTCAGCCTGATGCGGCAGTATACGCCATTTGACATGCAGGACTGGCCCGAACTGGATCGCACCATCACCGACGCGGAATACGAAGACGCCTGTATCCTGTTCCAGGAGTTGGGCCTCAGCGGTTTTTTCCAGCAGGATGAATCCATCAGCGAAAGCTTTATCCCTGCTTTTGACGGGTCCGGATTGGAGGATATGGAGAAATGAAAACAGTACTCAGCATTGCCGGCACCGATCCGACCGGCGGAGCCGGCATCCAGGCTGATATCAAAACCATCGAAGCGCACGGATTGTACGGTATGGCGGCAATCACCGTGGTCATCGCGCAGAATACAATGGGGGTTTCCGATCTGCAGCCAGTGCTGCCGGAGTTAGTTGCTAAACAGATCGACTGCGTGTTTGATGACATCCGGCCGGACGCGGTCAAACTCGGCATGCTGTACGATGCGGAGATTATCCACGCGGTTGCCGATCGCCTGCGTGCGCACCATGCGAAAAACGTCGTGCTTGACCCCGTGATGCTTTCTTCCAGCGGACATGCGTTGAGCAAACCGGGCGCAATGCAGGCTCTGCAGGAGGAGATTTTCCCGCTGTGCACACTGGTTACGCCCAACCTGCATGAAGCTGCGGCCATTTGCGGCTATTCCATCGGCACCCGCGCAGAAATGGAACAGGCGGCGCGGGATATCGCAGCAAAAACAGGGGGAGCAGTTCTGGTCAAGGGCGGCCACCTGGCTGACAGCGCGGACGACCTGCTGTATGCGGACGGGCAGATGCACTGGCTCCCCTCCCATCGCATTGACAACCCCAATACCCATGGCACGGGCTGTACGCTTTCTTCCTCTATTGCCTGTTGGCTTGCGGAAGGGATTTCCCTGCCGGGCAGTGTCAAACGCGCCAAACGATATCTGACTGCCTGCATTCGGTTCGGACTCGACCTTGGCCACGGCTCCGGGCCGCTGCAGCATAAAATCGAGTGGGATGAATGAAAACCAGA
Organism: uncultured Butyricicoccus sp.; assembly: GCA_900557315.1. GTDB lineage: Bacteria > Bacillota > Clostridia > Oscillospirales > Butyricicoccaceae > Agathobaculum. The sequence continues at coordinate 1,127 of USSI01000051.1, forward strand.
GGTGTCATATGGAAACCAATCGGTACTTAATTGATTTTTACAATCAATACGATGAGGACAGCCGTTTAACAGCAAGGCATGGATCGGTGGAATTCCTGACCACCATGCGCTATATCGGGAAGTACATCAAACCCGGCGACAGGGTGCTGGAAATCGGTGCAGGAACCGGCCGGTATTCCCATGCACTGGCGCGTCAGGGCTATGCTGTCAATGCGGTGGAACTGGTTGCGCACAATATAGACGTTTTTCGAAAAAACACTTTATCCAGCGAAAATATAACCATTATGCAGGGAAACGCGCTGGATTTGTCCGCGTTTTCAGACAACACCTATGACATTACGCTGTTGTTAGGCCCATTGTACCATCTCTATACCGCAGAAGATAAGCGGCAGGCTCTACGCGAGGCAATCCGCGTCACCCGGCCGGGAGGCGTCGTTTTTGCGGCATATGTCATTTCTGACGGCTGCCTGCTGGATGAAGGGTTCCTGCGCGGCAACATCAACGTCGCCGAATATGTGAAAACCGGTCTGCTCGACGGGGAAACCTTCGCAGCAAAGTCCGAACCAAAGGATCTGTTTGAACTGGTCCGAAAGGAAGATATCGACGATCTGATGTCTGTATTTCCGACGACCCGCCTGCATTATGTCGCGTCAGACGGCTGTGCGCTGCTTCTGCGGGACGCCATCGACAAAATGGATGACAGCGCATTCCGGTTATATTTAAGTTACCACTTTGCCACCTGCGAGCGCGAGGACCTGCTGGGTGTGACCAGCCATGCGGTTGACATCTTCCGGAAATGAAGCTGTTCTGACAAAGGGCATTTCATGTATGCGGAGGAAAGTCCCACATATTGAATAGAAACACAAAGGACGCAAGCCTTCCTCCCGCTTGCGTCCTCTTTTGTTACAGCAGCATTTCGAGCGGTGCATCGCAGTAGGGGCAGCGTTCTCCCGGCGTGCCCTCAAGCGGCAGATACAGCTCGGTTTTGGTGATGCATTTGTGGTTGGAGCATTTGACACCATGCGCGCCGATGTCCTGATGCCCCGCGCGGACAAACGGCAGTTTGGACAGCGTAAGCAGCAGCGCCATGCGGCCGAACATACCGAACCGCGCCTGTCGGAAATACACTGCGCGCGGGTCGTCGTCCACATCCTGCGCGATCTCGTCCACGCGCGGCAGCGGATGCAGCACAAGCATATCCTTTTTCGCACGTTTGAGTTTTGCAGCGGTCAGCTGATAATTGCCCTCCAGGTTCTCGTATTCCTGTGCGGTGACAAAACGCTCGCGCTGGATGCGCGTCATGTACAGCACGTCCAGTTCAGGCAGAACCTCGTCAATGCTGTTGACCTCGCAGAACGGCATATTATGCTCCTTCAGGAAGCGTATCATATAATCCGGCAGTTTGAGTGCATCCGGTGCGATCAGATAAATCTGCACATTATGATACCGCTCCAGAAAATGCAGAAGCGAATGTACGGTGCGGCCGTACTTCAGGTCGCCGCACAGGCCGATTTTCATGTCGTCGGCCGAGCCGCGCAGGCGCAGGATGGTGACCATATCGGTCAGCGTCTGCGTCGGGTGCAGATGGCCGCCGTCGCCCGCATTGATAACCGGCACGGAGGAATACATCGAAGCCGCCTTTGCCGCTCCTTCGCGCGGGTTGCGCATGACGATCATATCCGCATAGCTGGACACCATGTTGATGGTGTCTTTCAGTGTTTCGCCCTTTGCAGTCGAGGAAGAACCGGGGTCGGAAAAACCGACTACACTGCCGCCAAGACGCATCATTGCAGTCGAAAACGACAGGTTGGTGCGTGTGGACGGCTCGTAGAACAGGCTACCCAGCACCTTGCCGCGGCAGGCGTCGGCATAGCCTTCAGGGCGGTCAATGATATTGGTGGTGAGTTTATATAAATCGGAAAATTCCTTTTCCGTCAGGTCGCTTAAATCAATGATATGACGCATCGTGCATCCATCCCTTTCTCTATTTTCCCTTATTATCATACCACAGGGAAAAACGAAAGGAAAGGCTTATTTACGCATCGCGTCGATCGGGTCGAGCCGTGCCGCGCGTACCGCAGGAAGCAGGCCGGCAGCCGCCCCGCAGGCGACGGACAGCGCAAGCAGCATCGCCAGCACACGCCAGTCCGGCAGCAGCGACATCACCCAATACAGTGCGCCTCCCGCCAGAAAAAGCCCACAAAGCCCGCCCAACGCACACAGCAGCGCGCTTTGCAGCAGGAACAGCCGCCGGATATCGCGCGGCTGCGCGCCAAGTGCAAGCAGGATGCCAATCTCCCCGGTTTTTTCATGCGTCGCTGCCAGCATGCTGCACAGCACGCCGATCAGGGCAACGCACAGCGTAATCGCGCCGACGACAAGGAACAGCAGCACGCATAAATCCGCCAGCTGCTCTACCGTATCCACCATGCCTGTCATGTTCTGCACGCGTACGGTACCGTCCACCTGCCCTCGTCCGCTGAGGTATCGGGAAATCTGTCCGCTGACCGTGGACAGGTCGGCCTGCGCGCTGCACTGCACAAACACCTGGTCTGCGTTTTCCTGCTGGGACGCCAGGCAGGCATACGGGACGTAGATCAGATGCGGCGCAAACGATGACAGCGCGCTTCCAAGCGCACTGGTCTGGGCTTTGACCACACCGCACACGGTAAAATACTGATCTCTGCCGCCGATCCGCAGGAGGATTTGCCGTCCGGTGATGTTGGTGCGTCCATACAGCGCCTGCGCCAGCTCATCCCCGATTACTGCCACCGGCTGCGCGGTATCCCCCTGCCGCTCAGTCAGCAGCGCCCCCGCAAGCACTTCCAGCTGCATCACCTCATCAAGGCGCTCATCCGCACCAAGGAACACAGCATTTTCAGTTGCATGTCCCGCACGGACGGTTCCGGTTTTCGCCTTGATCGGCATGACACTGTCCACCCCGTCGATTGCCTGCTCGAGTGTGTCCGCCAACTCTGCGGACAGCGGAGTGCCGGCGCCGTGCCCGTCCAGATATACGGTCAAGCCGCTGACGCCAAGCGTTTGCAGCGCGGCCTGCACCTGGGTCTGCCCGAACAGACCGATCGCCGCGATCAGTAGCAGCGCCCCGGTGCCGACTGCGACCGAAAGCGCGCACAGGGCGGTGCGGAGCGGGTTCTCGCGCAGGTTGGAGGCTGCCAGGCGAAACAGATCGGCCGTCCTCATGCGGTCACCTCGACCAGCGTACCGTCTGTCAGCGTTTCGGACGGGGACAGGATGACAACCGCATCCGCTGCAAGCCCATCCAGGATTTCCGTTACGCTCTCAAGCATGTATCCGGTGGTCACAGCATATTGTACCGCGCGCCCCTCTTCCACGCAGAACACATACTCCTGCTCGCCGCGTTGACAGACCGCCTCATGCGGCACAACCACTGCATCCGGGTGGTACTCAGTAAATATTTTGACCGACGCGGAATAGCCCGGACGAAGCCCCTCGGTATTGCCGCGCAGAGACAGGAGCGTTTCGACTGTAGCCTCGCCGCTTTGCCCGGTCAGGCTCATGGCTCGTACGGCGACCGGGGAAACACGATCCACCTGCGCTGCATAGACCGTCTCACCTGCAGCGGATGCTGTAATGTTGGCGCGCTGTCCTGCTTTTAACGCGCCCGCATACAGTTCCGGCGACTGCGCCCGCACCTGCAGCGTGCTCAAATCTGCAATCCGGATGCAGGGCAGTCCACCAATTACGGATTCCCCTGCTGCGGGGATGGCAAGCACGGTCCCTGAGACGGGTGCGCGCAATACGCTTTGTTCCCCGGCAGTCACGGTCTGCGCAGCCTGCCCGGAAACTGCGTTCCAGACTGCCTGTACGCTTTCGGTCCCGCTATCCGGCTGCTCATCCGTCAGCGTGCAAAGCACGTCCCCTTGCTCCACCGTATCACCAACCGACGCATACACTGCCGCGACAGCCGCGTTCCCCATGGGACAAAGCGCCGTACTCTCCGCCGCTTCCACTGTTCCGGCAATGGTGACGCTGTTATAAATATCCTGCACCGACGACCATCCAACCGTTACCGGTTCTGCCGCCGGGGGCTGCTTCCCCCAAAACCAGAACAGCATAGCGGTCAGGATGACCGCCGTGGATGCCAGAACCGCCCGCGCGTGCTTTTCCATAAAAATACCGACCTCCTGCCGCAAAACTGCATATAGTTTGCAACAGAAAGGCCGGTTTTACCCATGTAAATTTTCTCAGAGCACTGCGCGGATGGCATCCGCTACGGTTTTGACGCGCACGATATTCATGCTTTTCGTCAGTTCCTCGTCGATATCCTGCAGAGGCATGATGCAGGTATGGAAACCAAGGCGGTATGCCTCGTTAATGCGCTGGGCGGCATTTGACACCGCGCGCAGTTCGCCGGTCAAGCCAACCTCACCGAAACTCATCACGCCCTCGGGCAGAGGCTTGTCCCGGAAACTGGAGGCAATCGCAAGCACCATCGGCAGATCAACCGCCGGTTCGTCCAGCCGCATGCCGCCGACTACGTTAACGTACACGTCGGACGACGACAGGAACAGGCCGCAGCGTTTTTCCAGGATTGCCAGCAGCAGTACCATACGGTTGTAATCCACGCCTGCAGCCGTGCGGCGCGGCACGCCGAACTGCGTTTTTGCTGCCAGCGCCTGCACCTCGGCAAGCAGCGGACGGCTGCCTTCCATCACGCAGGCGATGCAGTTGCCGGATGCGCCCTGCGGGTGTCCGGCGAGCATGGCGGCGGAGGGATTCTGCACCTCCACAAGACCGTGGTCGCTCATCTCAAACACGCCGATTTCATTGGTCGATCCATATCGGTTTTTCGCTGCGCGCAGGCAGCGGAACGGCCCGGTGGTCTCCCCCTCGAAATACAGCACACAGTCCACCATGTGCTCCAAAATCTTAGGGCCTGCAAGCGTGCCCTCCTTGTTAACATGGCCGACGATAAAAATGGTCACATTCTTGTTTTTTGCATACTGCATCAGGCTCATCGCGCATTCCTTGATCTGTGTCGTACCACCGGGTGCGGCGGTCAAATCGCGCCGGTAGACCGTCTGAATGGAGTCTACGATCAAAATATCCGGCGCAAGCAAATCGGTTTCGCTGATGATCTGGTCCATGTCGGTTTCCGCGAGGATATACAGGTCGGGGGACGAGATTTTCAGCCGCGCCGCGCGCAGCTTGATCTGCCGCAGCGATTCCTCGCCGGACACATACAGCACACGCGCGGATTTGCACATCTCCTGGCACATCTGCAGCAGCAGCGTTGACTTACCAATGCCCGGTTCGCCGCCGACCAGTACAAACGAGCCGTGCACCGCACCACCGCCCAGCACGCGGTCCAGCTCGCCGATGCCGGAATGGAAGCGCGTTTCATCCCCGCTTTCGATATCCCGCAGCAGGGTCGGGCGGGACGCACCGCGCTGGAAGGTATTCGTGCCGCGCGCGGCGGATTCCGGCTGCACCTTGAATTCGCTCATGGTATTCCATGCCCCGCAGGAAGGGCACTTTCCAAACCATTTTGGCGACTCATACCCGCATTCGCTGCAAAGATACACTGTTTTCTGCTTCATATTGCCTCCATCAGCCGCCGTTTTCATACCGGAGATAGCCGGTCACGATACTGGCGGCGAGTTTTTTGTGATATTCTGTGTCGTTCAGCCGCTGCTCCTCTTCCGGGTTTGATAAAAACCCGCACTCTACGATCACAGCAGGACAGCCCAGCTGCTTCATGAGGTAGATCGTGCGTTCCGCCTGTTTGGCCTGCCGGGTGTTGGACGGATCACAGCCTTCCGCCAAAGCACCCTGCAAAAATTCCGCAAGCGCACTGCTGCCTGCATGGTTGGGCGAGTAAAATACCTGCGCACCGTGGTATTGGGGATCGCCGAACTGATTCAAATGGATGCTCAGGAAAACCGGATTTGACGCTTCCTCCACGATCTGTTCGCGCGCCTTTATGTCCGCGACTTTGTTCTCCCGAATCGTGCGGGACGGGTCGTAAGCGAGCGCGTTTTCGTCCGCACGGGTCATCGCAGTACGCACACCAAAAAAGCCCGCCAGCGCCTGTACACGCTGCGCGATGCTCAGGTTGATATCCTGCTCCGCCGTTCCATTCGAACCGGTCGCACCGCCGTCAAAGCCGCCGTGCCCGGCGTCGATTACCAGCGTACGTTCCGAACGGCTTTGCGCAATCGCCTGTACCATACTGCCGCCGCGCAAACCTGCTATCAGCGCAAGTGCAAGCACTGCCGCGCCAAGCAAAATCCGCTTCCCTGTCTGTCTGTCCATTGCGCGCACCTCCGTCATCAAAGCGTATGCGCGCCCTGCGTCCATTATAATCCACGATACGAATAGACGCAATAAATTCATTGTCCGCTGCACAAAATCATGTTATGATGAAAACAACAGATATGGAGGGATGACAGATGAACAAAGTACCCAAATTGCTTGCCGTTATTGATTATCAGAACGATTTTGTCACCGGACCGCTTGGCTTTGAAGGCGCCGCCGCGATCGACGACGGTATCGCCCGTTTGGCACAGACATATCTTGCGCAGGGGGATCATGTGCTGTTCACCTACGACACACACGATGACACCTATCTTGAAACCCGAGAGGGCCGCGCCCTGCCTATCCCGCATTGCAACCCGGGCGAAACCGGCTGGCGGCTGTACGGCAAAACACAGGAACTGTGCTGTGAAACCTGTGCCAACCACCAGATCCATACCGTATGCAAGCATGCCTTCGGTATGCCGCCCGCCGAATTGGTCAAGCTCGGACAGGAGCTGCCTGATCTGAAGGAAATTCTTGTTGTGGGTGTGGTAACGAATATGTGTGTGATCTCCAATGCTGTGCTGCTGCAGGCCCAGTGGCCCGAGGCGCAGATCACGGTGGATGGCGCGCTGTGCCGCAGTTTCGATCCCGTGCTGCACGAAAAGGCGCTTGACGTCATGCAGGGACTGCAGATGACAGTTATCAACCGATAACCCTCGTACTTCCCAGCCATCGAGAAACCGAAAACGCAAGATGGTTTCCAGCAGGACGGCATCCTGCGCTGCCTATTGGCTGTCACTGCGGCGCAGTGTGTCCGGCATGGTGGAAACT
>USSI01000052.1 GCA_900557315.1 uncultured Butyricicoccus sp.
CCCAGATCCGCCCGCCGGGACGATCGTCTCCGGACGCGGCAACCTGCTTTGTGCCATCGACTCTGCCCGCCTCGTATTCGCTCATGATAAAGCGGACGCTCTGTGAATAGCCCTCGAACAGTTCCTCCATACGGCGTATAGCGTCGATGCGGTGCTTCTTCGCGGTATAGTCGAGATAGACGGAGTTCGCCTTGTCGATGTAATCCTGTTTCTTCCGCTTTTCCGCCTCGACTGACTCTTCGTGTTCCTTCGACTTCTCACGGAACTCCGCCGCCTTCGCGTCGTAATCCGCGATGACCTTCACGGCTTTCTGTATGCGGTCCTCGAGGAGCGCTATGCTCTCCGAATATTTCGCGATATCGCTCTCTATCGACGCCGTCTTCTCGCCGTCGCTCTTCTCGGTCGCGTCGAGGACGGACAGACGGATCTTCAATTCTACAAGGCGGTCCTCTTTCTTCTTCTGCTCCGCGTGCTGGTCGTCGAGCTTCTTCGCGAGATCGGCTCGTTTTGCGTGGAGAACAGCGGTGTCCGCCTCGAGCTTTGTCATTTTTTCCGCGAGCTCTGTCTCCCACTCACGCGAGTTCTCAAGATTTTTCTTCTTCTCTTCGAGAACCCTTTCGAGCTCCGCCTGCTTTTCCGCGAGCTTTTCTCTCGACGCCTCGCGCTCTGAGATCTGCGCTTTTCTGTGCGCGATATCATTCTCGGTCAGCTTTATTGAGCTGTCAAACTCGTGCTGGCGCTTCGACTCGGCGTCAATCGCACTCTGGAGCTTTTCGTATTTATACTTTGATTCCTGAGACGCCTCAAAAACCCGTTCGTTCTGATTCTCGAGGGTCGCGAGCGCCTCGGACGCGATGTCAAGCTCTGTCTTCGCAAGTGTCAGCCTGTCGTTCGCGGCTTTGAGCTCATCCGCGAGCTTATCCGAATCATGCAGCCAGAGGGCTATGTCGTCGCGCTTCTTTATTTCGTAATACTCGAGATATCTCTTCGCCCGCTCGCTTTCCTTTTCGAGCGGTCCTACGCGACCCTCGAGTTCGGACATTATGTCACTGAGCCTCGTCAGATTCTCGTCGACCGACGCGAGCTTGTCTTCAGCCTCTTCCTTTTTGTACCGGTATTTCGATATTCCGGCTGCCTCCTCGAAGATCGCCCGGCGATCCTCGCTGCGCTGAGATATGATCTCCGCGATACGCCCCTGTCCGATTATCGAGTAACCCTCTCGTCCGACGCCGGTGTTCATGAAGAGCTCATGTATATCGCGCAGTCTCACGGGTCGGCGGTTTATGAAATATTCACTCTCACCGCGGCGCAGATAGCGTCTCGTGACGATAACCTCGTCGCTGTCGTACTCCATGAGCCTGTCCGAATTGTCGAACGTCACCGAAACCTCGGCGAAATTCATCTGCCGCCTGTCGTCGGTTCCGCCGAAAATAACGTCTTCCATGCGGTTTCCGCGTATCGACTTCGAGGACACCTCGCCGAGCACCCAGCGCATCGCGTCGGATATATTCGACTTTCCGCTCCCGTTCGGCCCGACGACGACCGTCGCTCCGACGACCGAATCCGCGCCGCCGGAGATGGCGCCGAGGCCCTGCTGCGCGCCGCTCTGCAGCAGTACGACGACGATCAGGAACAGGCTTGCAACGATCATTACGATCGAAAGAGCGATTTGTGCGGTAGTCATGGTAACAATTCCTCCCGTTTGATTGTTTATTTCCATCCGTTATCGCATCCGGTTTCCCGGTGCGCATAATTGCGTACATGATACTTTATCACAATACGCACGGTTTTTCAAGTATTTTTTACAGAAACGGCTTGAGAATGTTTTTCAGCGACTCGCCCATGCGGTTGGTGTGCAGCCGGCGCCCGTCCAGCTCGACCACCGCCATGCGCACGGAGGACCAGCCCTGCCCGCGCGAACTGAAATCGCGGCCGCCCGACAGCTTTTTGAGTTTTTTCTGCACCGCCCGGTCGATCGACCCTGTGACCAGGATGACCGAGACCATGGAAAATTCATGCGTACTGTCCGGCTTTACCAGTTCGAGTTCGGCCTCCACCGCGTAATCCCACCAGTCCGCCAGCGCTTTTTCGTCCAGATTGGGCACGGCGAACAGCAGCCGGTATTCATGCGCATGGGTGGAGCCGCCCGTCGGGACCAGGCCGAAGATGCGGCGCGCGCTGTCCAGCCCGAAGCTGCTGAGCACCGCCGCCGTGCGCCCGGCGACCTGCACATTCTGCTTGGAGACAAACGCGCTGTCCTGCCCGGCGGTCATGCGGTCACGGAAGGCCACAAATTCTGTTGAAAAGTCCATTGTTTTCCGCTCCTTACAGGTCCGCGGGGTATTCGCCCTGTGCGGTCATGTCCGCAATCGCGGCGCACACGGTGGGCTTGTCCTCGCGATAGGTCACGCCGAACCAGCGCGCGGTCGTGGTCAGCACCTTTGCCGTCGCCCGGTCCGCGCGGATCAGTTCGTCCACCGCGAAGGGCAGGTAATACTCGGCCTTCATCGGGTTCTGCGGCAGCTTCTCCGCGAAAAAGCGGCGCAGGCCGTCGTCCAGCGAGGGCAGGAACGACGGCGTAAAGCCCCACAGGTTGAGCGACACCGGCGTACCCGCCGGGATTTCGCCCGCGGGCGCATCGCCGTCCGCGGCGTAGACGATGCGGCCGTCCGCCCCGCGCGAGATCGCGGTGCGCTCGACAATGCCGGTCAGCAGACCGTTTCCGTCCACCGTGCACACGCCGCGTGACACCGTGCCGTTGTCGGTCAGCGTGTTCTCCACCTGATAGCCCACCATGCAGTAACGGTACTTGCCGTCGTCCTGCGCAGCGGACAGGTAATCGTACATCTTGCGGAATGCATCCGCGCCGTAAAAATCATCCGCATTGATGACCGCAATCGGCGCGCCGGCGGTCAGCTCCCGCGCGCACCAGACCGCGTGCGCGGTGCCGAGCGGCTTTTCCCGGCCCTCGGGCGCGTGCAGCCCGTCCGGCAGGCGGTCCAGCGTCTGGTAGGCGTAGTCCACCTGCATGAAGCGGCGGGCCTTGCGGCCGATCGCATCCTCGAACGCCTCGTGCAGTTCGGGGCGGATGATAAACACCACCCGCTCGAAGCCCGCGCGGTGCGCGTCATAAACCGAGTAGTCCAGGATGATCTGCCCGTTCGGGCCGACCGGGTCGATCTGCTTGAGCCCGCCGTAACGCATCCCCGCCGCCATAATCACCAAAACCGGCTTTGCCATTTCGATTTCTCCTTTTGCACAGCAAAAGTGCTGTATTTTTCAATATTTTCCACCAGCCCGCGTCTTTGCGCGGCTGATTAATATGTTTAATCCGCTCTGTCCAATGGAATACTTTCATTATTATACAGGAGCGTATCAGAAAACACAAGATGTTTGCACGGCGCACCCCTTTTTTTGTCGAAAAACATGAAAATCATCCGGCCGCTTTGCGAATGATTGCAAAACGGTAAAAAAACTGCTAAAATGTTGCTGTTAAAATCATATCAAAGTGTAAATCGTATTTGCAGAGAGGAATTTTCGATGCGCAAAACAAAAATCATCTGTACGCTCGGTCCGGCAACCGATCCGGTTCTTCCCGAGCTCATCAAAGCGGGCATGAACGTTGCCCGTATGAACTTCAGCCACGGTTCCCACGAAGAGCATAAAGCCCGCATGGACGCGGTCAAGGCCGCGCGCGCCGAGCTGGGCCTGCCGGTCGGCATCATGCTCGACACCAAGGGCCCGGAAATCCGCACCAAGACCTATAAAGACGGCAAGATCGAAATCGTCGAGGGCCAGGAATTCATCCTGACCACCCGTGACGTCGAGGGCGACGCGGGCATCGTCTCGATCACCTACGACGGCCTGCCGGGCGATGTGCAGGTCGGCACCCGCATCCTGATCGACGACGGCCTTGTTGCATTCGAAGTCACCGAAATCCGCGACGGCACGGATATCGTCTGCCGCGCGCTCAACGGCGGCCCGCTGTCCAACCGCAAGTCCATCAACGTGCCCGGCATCAGCCTGAACATGCCCTTCGTCTCCCAGAAGGACCGCGAGGACATCGAGTTCGGCCTTTCCCAGGGCATCGACTTTATCGCCGCTTCCTTCACCCGCACCGCGCAGGACGTGCGCGACATCAAGGCCATCCTCAAGGCGCACGGCCAGGAGGATGTCGAGATCATCGCCAAGATCGAGAACATGGAAGGCGTCAACAACATCCAGGAAATCCTGGACGAGGCCAACGGCGTCATGGTCGCCCGCGGCGACCTGGGCGTTGAGGTCCCCTTCGAGGAGCTGCCCGAAATCCAGAAGAGCATCATCAAAATCTGCATCTCCCGCGGCAAGCGCGTCGTCACTGCAACCCAGATGCTTGAGAGCATGGCGAAGAACCCGCGCCCGACCCGCGCAGAGGTTTCCGACGTCGCCAACGCGGTGTACGACGGCACCAGCGCCATCATGCTGTCCGGCGAGACCTCGGTCGGCAAGTATCCGGTCGAGACCGTCCAGACCATGAGCATGATCGCGGAGAACGCGGAGAAGACCATCCACTATGACCGCCGCCGCGCCACCCGCCTCGAGTTCCAGAACATGAACGTTTCGGGCGACCTCAAGACGCTGGCCATCTCGCACGCGACCTGCTCCACCACCGCCGACCTCGGCGCGAAGTGCATCGTTGCCTTTACCGAAGCGGGTTCGACCGCGCGCGCGGTATCGACCTACCGCCCGGGCGCGCCGATCATCGCCGCAACCCCGTGCGAAAAGACCTTCAACCGCCTGACCATGTCCTGGGGCGTTACCCCGGTCATGGTGTCCCGCCATCCGAAATCCGGCACCGAACTGTATGACCTCTCTGAGCAGGCTGCCATCTCGGCGCTCGACCTGCGTGTGGGCGATATCATCACCATCACCGCAGGCATGCCGGTCGGCCACGTCAACTACACCAATACCCTGCGCGTGCACCAGCTGACCGAGCGTTCGTTCGCGCAGTTCGTACAGGACTGATCCTATGTCTCTCAAACGCTTCCAGCGCAGGCTCGTCCGCGTGCTTACCGTTCTTGTGGCATTATCCATCGTCTTTTGCGCCGGCCTGTATTTTTACCGCACTTTCCTCGGCTATAACTACGATTCCACCCTGTCCGGGGAGGACCTTGCCGCAGGCATCAAGGCGGATGAAAACATCACGAATATCGCGCTGTTCGGCCTGGATACCCGCGAGGGCGACACCCAGAGCCACTCGGACTGCATGATGATCGTCACCGTGGACAACACCCGCGGCAAGATCAAGCTCATCAGCCTGATGCGCGACTCGCTGGTCGATATCGACGGCTATGGCGAGAACAAGCTCAACGCCGCGTACTTCCTCGGCGGGCCGAGCCTTGCCATCCGCACGATCAACGAGAACTTCGGCACGGACATCACCGAATATATCGCGGTCAACTTTGAGCAGCTGGTCGAGATCATTGATGCGCTGGGCGGCGTGGAGATTAACGTCGAAACCACGGCCGAACTCGAGGAGCTCAACCGCGTCATCCGAGATTACGGCATCGAGCAGGGCCAGACGTTCGTCGGCGTGGAAAACACCGGCCTGCAGACGCTCGACGGCGTGCAGGCGCTGTGCTACGGCCGCATCCGCAAGGGCGGCACGGGCGACGACTGGGCCCGCGTGGAGCGCCAGAGCATTGTCATGGAGGCGATGTTCTCCAAGGTGCAGTCCATGAGCGCCAGCCAGCTGATCGGCCTGATGCAGAAGCTGATGCCCTATGTGACCACCTCGCTCTCCCCGACCGAGATCGCGCCGCTGATCGTCGGCGCAGTGCAGAACGGCATGCCCGCAATCGAGCACACGCGCGTACCGCTGGACGGCGAGTGGAATTACTACGGCTCCTCCAGTGAGTACATCCTGTACGACACCGATGTCGCCGCCGACCACATCGAGCAGTATATTTATAACGATGTGTTCCCGGGCGATACCTCGTCCGCCGGCACCGAAACCGGTGCAGACGGCACGGACACTTCCAATTCCAGCACTGGCGCCAACGAACCGCTCGGCGGCATTGATTTCGACGAGCCGCCCACCGGCCCGATGACCGCCGACGGCAGCTCCTCCTCCGGCAGCACGGACGACCCCGCTTCGCTTGCCGAAGAGGGCGGCTGGTACGACCCCGCCACCGGCGACTATTACGATTCGGACGGCGACCGGTATTACCTGGACGAATCCGGCACCCGCGTCTACTACGGCGACTGAGCTGCTATTCTGAATGACCCAAACGGCTTTCCAACCGGAAAGCCGTTTGTCTGCATAAAAAGGTTGTGAAAATATGTATGTCAAACGCGTTCTCCCCAATGGCGTGCGCCTGATCTCGGAAAAACTCGACGGCGTGCGCACGGTATCCGTCGGCATCTGGGTCGGCAACGGCAGCCGGTATGAACCCGCCGCGCTCGGCGGCATCTCGCACTTTATCGAGCATATGATCTTCAAGGGCACGGAAAAACGCTCCGCACAGCACATCGCGATTGCGATCGACGCGCTCGGCGGGCAGGCCAACGCCTTTACCGACAAGGAGTGCACCTGCTACTATATGAAGGTGCTCGATAAGCGCCTGCAGACTGGCATCTCCATCCTGGCGGATATGTTCCTGCATTCCCGCTTCGCGCAGGAGGACATCGAACTCGAGCGCGGGGTTGTGCTCGAGGAGATCGACATGTACGAGGACTCCCCGGAGGATGTCGCGATCGACAAGCTGTTTGAAAAGTGCTACGAAGGCTCGGCGCTCGGCCGCCCGATCCTGGGCACCGCCGAAACCCTGCAAACCATCAATTCCGAGGCCATGCACGACTACATGCGCCGCTATTACCGCCCGGCGGACACCGTAATCGCGGTATCCGGCCACTTCACCGAAGAGGACCTGGACTATATCGCCGATCTGTTCTCCCATATGGAAGGCAAGGGCCGCAACCAGATCACGCCTGCTGTCTACCAGCCCAGCCTCATGCTGCGCGAGAAGGACATCGAACAGAACCATCTCTGCCTGTCCTTCCCCGGCGTATCGCTGCTGAGCGGGGACCGCTTTGCCATGAACCTTTTAAGCTCGATCCTCGGCGGCGGCATGTCGTCCCGCCTGTTCCAGAGCGTGCGCGAGAAAAACGGCCTGTGCTACTCGATCTACAGCTTCACCACCCCGCACCTGGACACCGGCCTGCTCTCGATTTACACCGGCCTCGGGGCGGAGACCGAGCGCAAAGCGCTCGAGCTGATCGTGCGCGAGCTGCACGAGTTCTGCGAGACCGGCCCCGCGCCGGACGAGCTTTCCCGCTGCCGCGAGCAGGTCAAAACCACGCTGCTCATGGGTCTGGAAAGCACGGGCACCCGCATGATGACCATCGGCCGCAGCGAGCTGCTGCGCGGCGAGGTCTCGGCGGTGGAGCAGGTGCTGGCCGCGTACGACAAGGTTACGATGGAGGATATCCTGTCCCTTGCGCGCCGCGTGTTCGACTTTTCGCAGGTTTCCCTTGCCGTGGTCGGCCAGCCCGACCGCGAAGAGACCTACCGCGCACTGCTGCAATAATACCGCATCTGCACCAAAAAGAGCGCCTTCTTTTCGGCGCTCTTTTCTTTTTCCTTGCTTGACAGAATGCCCCGGACGGGTATACTGAACCTGAGGATAGTTGTTTACCGGTCAGCGCATATCGGGAGGGAACGCAGTGAAAAGACGAATTGCCGCCTTGCTTGCAGCGGTATACGCTGGACGACAACCTCTGCTGGGCTGTCGATGACAGCTGGTCGCCCAAGATGTATGAGCCGGAAAAACCCGACAGCCTTGCGCTGTTCCTCCATCAGGACGGCGGCACGCTTTCCCTTGGCGTGACAGAAGATGGCGCGACGGCCGCTGCCTTCCTCCTGCCGGATGAAACCCCCGCAGGCGCGGAAAGCATCGCCGGCCCAGCCGAAGCGGCTGAACTCGTCTACGGCGAAGAAATCCCCATATTGATCCGCACGGTTGGGTATTCCGGCGGTGCGGCCCCCTTCACAGCCGACGATTTCGCCGACCCTTCGCGCTTCGAGGGCGACCTGTTCACCGAAGCCTACACGGTCATCTTTTCCGACACGGCGCCGGAATGAGCCTGTATGTACAAAAACCGGGATACATGCTCCCGGTTTTTATGGAAATTGCGGCTTGCCGCAATTTCCTATTGAATGCGCGGCACGCA
>USSI01000053.1 GCA_900557315.1 uncultured Butyricicoccus sp.
TGATGAAGTTGCGCTTGACCTCGGGGTTGACGATCAGGTCGACATAACGCTGACGGTAGCGCATATCGGTGTCCTTGAGGCCGTGCCACTTTTCCGGCAGCGGCGCAAGGTTTTTGGAGAGCAGCGTCAGCTCATGCACCGCAACCGAAATTTCGCCCTTCTGGGTGCGGAACACCTCGCCCTCCACGCCGATGATGTCGCCGATATCGAATTTCTTATAGCCCTTGTAGACCTCGTCGCCCACGTTATCGCGCTTGATATACATCTGCAGACGGCCGTAGCGGTCGGACAGGTCGGAGAATGACGCCTTGCCCATGATGCGCTTGCTCATCATGCGGCCGGCAAGCCGCACGGTTTTGCCTTCCAGCTCATCGAAATGCTCGTGAATCTCGCTTGTGTGGTGGTCGCGTTCAAAGCGCACCTGCTGATACGGGTCCCTGCCCGCGGCCTGCAGTTCCGCCAGCTTTTCGCGGCGGATGCGCTTGAGCTCATGCAGCTCCTCTGCTGTCTGCTCGTGCTGTTCCTGCGCCTGATGCTGTTCTGCCATGTTTTCCCCATCTTTCTGAATTTATAGTATCGCACGCGCCGCGGCGCGCGCCGGTGCGGGACGCATTCGGTCCGGCCGAACATCCCGCGGCTCAATAGACGCCTGGGCCACAGGCCCGGCGCATCCCGCCCGCAATGGAAACCATGGTTTCCATCGGATTATTTTATGATGTTCATGATCTGGTACTTAACGATACCGACCGGTGCCTCGACCTCAACGACCGCACCGACCTTTTTCCCCAGCATCGCCTTTCCGAAGGGGGATTCGTCCGAAATTTTGCCCGCCATCGGGTCCGCCTCCTGCGAGCCGACGAAATGGTACTCTTCCTCCTCGTCCATCTCAAGGTCCTTGACCACGAAACGGCAGCCGGGCGAAACTTCATCCGCGGCGTAAGTGTCGCCGGTCACGACGATCGCCACCTTGATGATCTCTTCCAGCTCCGCGATACGCGAATACAGCTTGCCCTGCTCGTTTTTCGCCTCGTCATACTCAGCGTTCTCGGACAGGTCACCGAACGAACGCGCTTCCTTCAGCTGTTCGGCCACCTCGTCCGCACGGGTGGTTTTCAGATATTCCAGTTCTTCCTTATAAGCGTCCAGACTCTCCTGTGTCAGCTTGATTTCTTTCGCCATATTTACAAACCCTTCTATTCTTCAGTAATCGGCGTTCCAGCCGTACAGTACACCTTATTATAGGTAAGGATGCGCGCGCTGTCAAGCGCACATTTTTATTTTCCGTCTGATTTTCTCCTGCCGCCGCCTTCTTATTTGACGGTTTCGACCGCTTTTTGCAACTGTGGGTCGTCTTCAGCCGCAAGGAAATAAAACCCTTCCTGCTGCGCCTCGGTCAGCGTCACCTCGATGTCCGGCGCGATGCCGACGTCCGCGAGGCTGTTGCCATTCGGGGTGAAATACTCCTCCACGGACAGGTTGACCGCCGAGCCGTCGGACAGCTCAAACGTCTGCTGCGCGCGGCCCTTGCCGGTGGTATGCGTGCCGACCAGCGTGGCGCGGTCATACTCCTGCAGCGCCGCGGCAAAGAACTCCGCCGCAGAGATGCTCTGGTCGTCGATCAGCACCGCGACCGGCAGGTCGATCATCTCCGCATCCGAGGTGTATACGGTTTCATCCCCGCTCTTGGTGCGCAGGGTCATGATCGTGCCCTCGGGCAGCAGCGGGTCAAGCGCCTCGCTCATCTCCTTGACGCGGCCGCCGCCGTTGTGCCGCACGTCGATCACAAGCGACTGCGCGCCGTCCGCGATCAATGTCTCCAGCGTCCGGTTGAACTGTTCCGCTGAACCGACGTGGAAATTCTCAATGCGGATGTAGCCCACATCATCCTCCAGCATCTGTCCCCACGCCATCTTCTGCGTGACGACCGCGCGCTGCATGGTCAGCTCCTGCACCTCGTCCGCGCCGTCCTTTCGGACAGACACGGTCACCTCCGTCCCCTCGTCGCCCCGGATGGCGTCGATCACCGCGTCCGCACCGTCCGTCTCCACGGTCAGGCCCTCTGCGCCGGTAATATAGTCGCCCTTTTCGATGCCCGACTGCGCCGCAGGGGAATCATCGTACACCAGATTGACGCGGATGCTGTCCCCTGTGCTGATGACCGATACCCCGATGCCGCAGCCCTGACCTTCGCTGTTCATGCGGAAGGTTTCGTACTGGTCCGCCGGGATGTAGGACGACCACTGGTCGCCCAGGCCGGACACATAACCGACCGCAGCGTAATCCGCCACGGTCTCCGCATCCAGATCGCCAACGTAATGTGACGCGATAATCCGGTCGAGTTCGCGCAGCTTGCTTTGCACCCCCGGGGTACCCCACCCCAGCACGGCATAGCAGCCGAGCGCCGCCACGGCCGCCGCCACGATGCATAACAGCAGCGCCGTGGCGAGTGACACGCGTGTTTGCCTGAGTCTGTTCAATACCATCCCTCCATAGCAAAAGGGAGGGGCTCCCCCTCCCTTTATGTAGCTTCATTCGTATGCCTTAGAAGTAGCTCTTCGGGTCAACCGTTGCGCCGTTGACATACACTTCAAAGTGCAGGTGCGGACCGGTCGAGTTGCCGGTCGAGCCGACATAGCCGATGACCTGGCCCTGGGTGACAACGTCGCCGACAGAAACCGCAAACGAACTCTGGTGGCCATACGCCGTCATCAGGCCGCCGCCATGGTCAATAACCGTATAGTTGCCATAGCCGGACACCCAGCCCGCGGTGACAACCGTGCCGGAAGCCGCGGCCAGGATTTCTGCGCCGTAGCCCGCCGGGATATCCTCACCCGCATGGAACTTGACCGTGCCATAGATCGGGTGCACGCGGTAGCCGTATGCCGAGTTGGTCGTCGTGCAGCTCGGGGTCGGCCAGATCAGCGTGCCGTCGCCCATCGGGACCGAACCGTTCGCCGCCGCCTGACGCGACAGTTCTGCGATCTGGTTGCTGACGTCCTGCATCTCGCTGGAAATGCGGTCATATTCCGCTTCGCTCTCGGCTTTATAAGCCTCGAGGCTCTCCTGCAGCGCAGCCTGCTCGGCTTCGCTCGCTGCCAGGTCGTCCACCTTATAGTTCAGGCTCTCCTGATAGTTCTTCTGCTCGTCCTGCGTGTCCTGCAGGTCGTCCCGCTTCTGCTCGATATCTTCCTTGGCCGCAGTATACTCGTCCACGGTCTTCTGGTTGTCTTCCATAATTGCAGAGACAATCTCCAGGCGGGTCAGCAGGTCGGAAAAGCTCGAGGAATTGAGCAGGACCTCCAGATAGCTGATCTCGCCCTGCTCGTAGGTTGTGCGGACAGTCTGCGCGAACTGTTCTTCCTTTTCTTCCAGCGCCACTTCCGCCGCTTCCAATTCGGTGGTCTTAACGTCGATCTGCTCCTGCAGGCGCTCAATATAGGCTTCAACCGTTGCGATTTCTTCCTTGGTCAGGTCGATCTCCTGCTGCAGGGCGTCGCGCGTCGCCTGCACATCATTCGCCTGCGCTGTCAATTCAGCAATCCGCTCCTGCACGGCGGATTTTTCCTCCTCAAGCGAGTCGAGTTTGCTCTGCAGGGAGTCCGCATCCTCGCCCTCGTCCGCCGCTGCCGCATACATGATGCCGGAGGCCAGCATGGATACCAGCATTGCAAGGACCAGCACGCCCGCAATCACGCATGAGATCAGGCGCACGGTTTTCTTTTTCATCATAATGGTATTCGCTCCTTTGTCCGCTGCCGATGGGGTCACACATTCATAAACTTGCGGATGCTCGTCACCGATCCGCCAATGCCAAACAGCACGCCCGCGCCCAGGTAAACGCTGAGCACCAGCCAGCGCACGCTCTCAAACGGCAGCAGCTGGAAATACGGGATCACGCCGCCAATGATGTTGAACATCTCAGTATACAGCGCCCACTCCGCAAGGAAGGCCAATCCGCCCGCCAGCAGGCCGAGCACCATGCCCTCGATCACAAACGGCCAGCGGATAAACCAGTTGGTTGCGCCCACGATCTTCTGGATCGAGATTTCCTCACGCCGTGCGAACATCGCCAGCTTTACCGTGTTGGAAATGATGAACACCGAAATGACCGCAAGGCCGACCACCATTGCAAGCGCCACAATGTTAAACACATTCTGGATCTGCATCAGGCGGGCGATAACCGCTTCGTCCGCACGGACGTCATCCGCCCCTTCCACTGCTTCAATCTGCTGGATGGTCTCGTCCGCCAGGGCGGGATCGCGCAGCGTAAACACGAAGCTGTTGCGCAGCGGGTTATTGTCCGAGCTGAAATCCTCCAGGATATCCGCATCGTCGCCAAGCTGCTGGCGATAGTCTTCGAGCGCCTCGTCGCGGTCGATGAATTCAATCGTGGCGATGTTGTCGATCCGATCGAACTGCGAGCCAAGCGACCTTGCTTCGCGTGTGGTAAGGCTGTCATCAATCCAGACCACGATCTCATTGGACTGCTGCAGTTCCACAATGCTCAGGTCAATATTATACGCAATCAGCGTAACGGTTCCTGTCAGAATCAGGCAGGCGATCATAATCAGAACCGCCGCGATCGACATGAACCCGTGTTTGAAAATGTTGCGGAAGCCTTCCTTCCAGTAGTAACCAAATCGTCTCATACCTGATAATACCCACCTGTCTGGTCGCTGACGACCTCACCCTGGTCAATCATCACGACACGTTTTTCAAACTCGTCCACCAATCCTTTTTCATGGGTGACGATCAGCACGGTGGTACCCAGCTCGTTGATTTTCTCAAACAGGGTCATCAGTTCCAGCGACCGGGCAGGGTCGAGGTTGCCGGTCGGCTCGTCTGCAATAATCAGGCGCGGGTTGTTGACCAGCGCACGGGCGATTGCCACACGCTGCTGCTCGCCGCCCGACAGATTCATCGGCTTTTCCTGCGCCTTTTCGGTCAGCCCCACAAGGTCGAGCACATAGGGCACGCGCTCTTTGATCGCCTTGCCCTTAGCCCCGATCGTGCGCATCGCAAACGCCACGTTCTCATACACGGTCTTGGTCTTAATCAGGCGGAAATCCTGATATACCACGCCCAGCGTGCGGCGCAGATACGGGATCTGGCGTTTTTTCATCTCACCGATGTTATAATTGTTGACCAGCACGCGCCCCTCGGTCGGCCGGACCTCGGCGGTCAGCAATTTGATAATGGTCGTCTTTCCCGAGCCGGACGCGCCGACCAGGAAAACAAATTCCCCCTCGTCCACGCGCAGGCTGGCCTTGTTCACCGCGCGTATGCCGTTATCATACACAACGGTGGCATCATTCATCCGTATCACAGGCAATCCTCCCCGGTGCCGTTATTCATCACAGTAAAAGAATAGAACGGTAAAAAAGCAAAGGTGCAGGAGTCCATGCACCTTTGCTTATTATAGCAGATATTCCCCAGCCACGCAAGACGACAATAACTGTCAAATTCCTGTGTGCTTCGGTTTTTTCCGTGAACTTTTTGTGAACAAACTGTGACTCAGCGCACGCTATCTTCGCGGCTCGCCAGATATTTGCGCACCATCAGCGCCACTTTGAACACAATCGCATGATCGAACTCGCGCAGGTCAAGCCCGGTCAGCTTCTTGATCTTTTCGAGCCGGTAAACCAGTGTATTGCGATGTACAAACAGTTTGCGCGAAGTCTCGGAGACGTTCAGGTTGTTCTCAAAGAACTTCTGGATGGTAAACAGCGTCTCCTGATCGAGTGAGTCAATCGAGCCTTTCTTAAACACCTCGGACAGGAACATCTCGCACAGCGTGATCGGCAGCTGATAGATCAGGCGGCCGATGCCGAGGTTTTCAAAGCTGATGATGTTCTTTTCCGTGTCGAACACTGCGCCGACTTCGATCGCGGTCTGCGCCTCCTTGAAGGACTTGGCGATGTCCTTCATCTGAGCGGACACTGAACCGATGCCGATCAGGCACTTGACCGACAGCTCGCTTTGCAGCGTATCCTCGATCGAGGTTGCAATCTTGATGAGGTCCTTGACCTCGCTGCCGGCCTTGACTTCCTTGACCACGACGATGTCGGTCTCGGAAATGTGCAGCACGAAATCCTTCTGCTTATCCGGGAACATGCCGGTAACCACGTCGATCGCAGCAACATCCGCCGGCATCTGCTGGCGCACAAGGAACACCACGCGCGGCACATCGTTGCCGAAGTGCAGCTCGCGGGATTTGATATAAATATCGCCGGGCAGGATGTTGTCCAGGATGATATTCTTGACAAACGTCGCCTTATCATGCTTTTCATCGTACAGGGTCTTGATGTTGTTGATCGCCACCGCAACCAGTGAGCAGATGCTGCGCGCCAGCTCATCCTCCCCCTGCACGAAAACGGCATATTCCAGCC
Organism: uncultured Butyricicoccus sp.; assembly: GCA_900557315.1. Lineage (GTDB taxonomy): Bacteria > Bacillota > Clostridia > Oscillospirales > Butyricicoccaceae > Agathobaculum. The sequence continues at coordinate 6,390 of USSI01000053.1, forward strand.
GCGAGGCACGGTCGCCCGTTATATGGTAGGTATAGCCGCCGAAACGGACGATCTCCCCGGCGAAGCCCAGCTCGGTGATCGCTTCTTCCCGCATTTCCCCTATGCGGGGCAGATCGGTGCACGCCACAACCGCACCGCTCGCATCCACAATACCAATGGTACGATCTACCGTGTCCTTCATCTGCAAAACAATCGACTGGAACAATCTCGAAGCCATTTCCATCACCTTTCCCGTCACTTTCACTTTATTCCGCGGATACACGGCAAGCGCCTTTCGTTCGACGTCCCACCTTGCGTTACCATCATTCTCCACAAGAACGCAGCGAATCTCCTGTATATTTTAAGCTATTATATCATACTCTTCTACATTTTTGTACAAAAATTTTCAAATTTTTTTGGCAACTTTTAGCTGAGCGCCTCCCCCGGCTGCTGCAGCTGCTCCAATTCCTGTTCTGTCAGTTCCCGGAACGCGCCCGCCGGCAGTGCCGGGTCAAGCACCAGCCCCCCCAACTTCACACGCCGCAGGCGCACCACTGTTGCGCCCACTGCAGCGACCATACGCTTCACCTGATGGTACTTCCCCTCGCGCAGGGTAACGCGCACACGCGTCTCCCCGTCCCCGGGCAGGATATCCAGCCGGGCAGGCAGGCACACCGTCCCATCGCGCAGGGTCAGGCCCTGCCGGAACCGCTCCGCCGCGTCCCGCGCCAGTTCGCCTTCGATCACAGCCTCGTACACCTTGGCGACATGCCGCGCGGGGCTCATCAGCGCATGGCTCAGCGCGCCGTCATCCGTCACAATCAACAGGCCTTCCGTGTCCTTGTCCAGCCGCCCGACTGCAAACAGGCCGCGGCGTTCTTCCTCCGGAAACAGGTCAAGCACCGTGCCATGCCGTTCGTCGCGGCTGGCGGTAATCACGCCTGCCGGCTTATTCAGCATATAATACCGCTGCGCGCGGTAGCGCTGTACCTGTCCATCCAGAGCAATCAGCGCCGCATCCGGGTCCACTTTTGCCGCCGGATCGGTCTCCGCCGCGCCATCCACACACACGCGGCCCGCACGGATCATGGCCTGCACCTCCTTGCGGCTGCCGCAGTTCAGGTGTGCCAGCAATTTATCCAATCGCATCCGTGCCATTTTGTCTCCCCCGACAATTCGTTACTGCTAATAGCATAACACTTTTACGCATTTTGCACAATAGGAAAAAGTAAAAAAAGTGCAATACCCTAAAATTGCTCAATAGATACCATAATTCGTTCCGTAATTTTTCGTGAAATTGCACAGAAGCACAAAAAGCGCGCCGTCAAGGCGCGCTTTGCTGTTCCGGGGCAGCCTGCCCGGCCGCACCGGTTTCCGGGTATTCGGTGATGCCGTGCACAAAACCATCCGCGTCCGCCGAACTGATATCAGCTGCAATCAACCGGTTCCGGCGGATCAGCAGGTTGGCGGTCACGCCCTGCTCGCCGGTCGGGTATTCGGTCAGCTCGTAGGTGTACAGCGTCGCCCGCTTGCCCTGATAGGGCACCAGGTCCAGCCCCTGATCCAGCTGAATCGCATTATAGGCCTGATAGGTGTCATCAAAGGTTTTCGGGATCTGTACCTCGCGCTCGCTGCGCGGCTCCGGGTCCACCTTCCATCCGTAGCTTTCGAGCAGCGCCACGCGTTGTTCATTACTCCGGAGCTTGCTGTCCAAATCCATTTGCGTCTGCGAGGACTCAGCGCTCACCGTCTCCGCCGCCTCCGGCGAAAGGCGTGTGATGAGTACCGGGCTCACGCCCCGCTCCGCCATCCGCGCCGCGATCCCGGCAATCTGCTCCGG
>USSI01000054.1 GCA_900557315.1 uncultured Butyricicoccus sp.
GTTTGGTAATATCGTAATGCAGTTCCATAACTAACTCCTTTTCTCTTTCCTGGTATCATTGTAACCGAAGCCAGGGACAAAAGCAAGCCTGTACGCACCGAAAGATGTCTCCGTGCACGGGATGCGCTTGACAGCCGCTGCGGATTGCATTACCATTTGAATCGGAAAGGGGCCATGCCCGATGAAACGCTGCATGCGCATACTTTTTCTTATGGTTGCCTCCCTGCTGTACCCGGTATTTCTGGTTCTTGACCTGACCCGTGCAGCGGACAGCGCCCCGGTCAAGTTCGCCGCCATCCTACTGTGCGCAGCGGCTGCGCTCTGCGCCGCGGATACGCCGGACGGCCGTCTGACCGCGCTTGCGCTGCTATGCGCCGCCAGTGCGGATTTCTTCCTGCTTTCCCCCACAGGGCACTACGCGGCAGGCGTTCTGCTGTTCTGCCTCGTGCAAGTACTGTATCGTGCGCGCCTGATTCGCCGCCTCGGCCCCGAACCGCGCGCCCTGCCCATACTGCGGCTGCTTCCGCTTATCTCGTTTTTCCTTCTTCCAAGCCTGCTCATTGCGCTTGCCCTGCTGTATTTTGTCAATCTGATCTGCAATACAGCGCGAGCCGCATCCCTGCGTCCCACTGGCCGGCGGGATCGCCGGTTCGCTGCCGGCCTTGCCCTGCTGCTCTGCTGCGACCTGTGCATCGGCGCGTTTCACCTCGGCCTGTTTTCCGGCTTCACGCGCATCGGCATGTGGCTGTTCTACCTGCCGTCTCAGGTGCTGGTCGTGCTGTCCGCCGAACCGAAAGGAGACCACCCATGAAACCATCCAAATCCCTGTCCATCCTGCTTTCGCTGGCACTTGCGGTGTTTTTCCTGAGCGCCGCGATTGCATTCCCCATCCTGTGCCGCCCGTTCTACTATCAGCAGATCGGCGCGCTCGGCCTGCCCGAGGCAACCGGTTGGAGCGAACAAACCATCCGCGGTGCGTATGACGAGGTGATGGACTATCTGGTATACGGCGCACCGTTCGGCACGGGCGAACTGCGCTCGTCCGACGATGGGCAGGCGCATTTCGCAGACTGCCGCACGCTGTTCCGGCTGGACTTTGTGCTGCTGGGTGTATCCACCGTGGCGCTCGCGGTGCTCGCCGTGCTGTACCGCCGCGGACGCATTGCCTTCCACCGTTTTCACGGGCGAAGCCCCGCGTTCTGGGCGGCGGCCGGGCTGTCGGCGGTTTTCCTGCTCGTTGCCGTGTGGGCTTTGATTGATTTCACCGGCCTGTTCACCGTTTTCCACCATGTATTCTTCCCCGGCAAAACCAACTGGGTGTTTGACTGGCGCACGGATGAGATCATCCTCATCCTGCCCGAGGCCTTCTGGGCGAGAACCGGCGCGCTTGTACTCGCGCTGTGCCTCGGCGGGCTGTGGCTGACCGCGCTTGCCGCATGGGCGCTCCGCAGGCGGCGCAAAAAACAGGCCTGACAATAGGACAAATGAGGGCAATTCCGGCCTACCGCAATTCCCTGTTTGATGCGCGGCACACATTTTAACGCCGCACGGCGGCAGAACCCGGCTTTGCGGGCTGCGGCCTGCGGCGCGAAAGACGGTTTCGGCAAGCGGATATTCCGTGTTTTGTGAAACGCCATTGATTTCATCACAGAAAAATTATATAATTGTATAAAATAATAAAAATTGTGTGATGTCATATGAAAGTAACGTTAAAGCAGATTGCAGAAAAGACCGGCGTATCAATCAATACCGTATCACTTGCGCTGCGGGGTATGTCCAGCATCAGCGACGAGACCAGGGAAAAAGTGGTGCGGGCTGCGCGCGAACTGGGCTACCAAAAACAGCTGAAAACGCCGGCGGGCAGGCGCAACCTCTGCCTGGTATCCACCGGCATGCACTTGCAGGATTCCTACTTCTATATGGAATTTTACCAGCTTTTCCTGAGCTACGCCTCCGCGCATGGATATACAATGCTCGCAATGGAAGCCGAGTATTTTCAGAATAACCCCGCTGAGATCCGTGAGCGGCTGGAGCAGTCCGCTATCGGCGGCATTCTGTCCCTGGGGGATATGAAGGAGGAAATGTTCCAAAACCTGTACCAGAGCGGGCTGCCGGTCGTGGCAGTCGGCGCACGGTATTACCAGAGCCCGGTGTGCACCTTTATCGAGGATAACCAGCTTGCAGCGCATCAGGCGGTGCATTTCCTGATTGAAAACGGGTACAAGCGCATTGGTTTCGTCGGCAGCCCGCTGCACAGCATCGCGTTTTCCGAGCGGTATTTCGCGTTCCGGCAGGCCTGTTACACAGCGGGATTATCGGTCAGCCCGGATGACGAGTGGCTGGAGCTGATGCCGGAACATGGTGTGGAAGAGAACGAAAGGCAGCTCCTTGCCCGGCTGGATGCCGGCGCAGACCTGCCGGAGGCATTTTTCTGCGCGCACGACCTGCTTGCAATTTCGATGATGAAGGTATTCCGTCAGCGGGGCATCCGCGTGCCTGAGCATGTTGCGCTGATCGGTGTGGACTATAACCCGATCGGGCAGCTCATGGAGCCGCGGCTGACTTCGGTTGACGTATGCTGCAGGGCGCAGGCCGAGGCGGCGGTGCGCAAGCTGATCGAATTTATCGAGTCGGGAACATATCTGCCGTCGCGTATCCTGCTGCCTACGGCGCTGCGGGTCGGCGGGACGGTAAAGGACAGAAGAAAACGGAATAGGGACTGAAAAATCTCCGGAGTATATCCGGAGATTTTTTTTTGAAAAACAGCAGATTTCACGATAAACGAATGATAAAATAGCGATTTAATCAAAACCCCCGGACGGACGGGTAAAACTGAACGAAATGTCTCTTCTCCATTTATCACAATTCACATATTTGGTAAATTTTTCACATTAAATTAATATTAAAACTAAAATTTTATAATTTGACATCGCAATTCAGTTAATGTTAATATGTACTCACAAAGAAGAAGAAAGGGAAAGAGTGGAACAACGAAAGGAGAAAGAGAAATGGAAAAAACAGATACAGGTACTGCAAAGGTGCAGAACCGGAGCGACAGTGTGACTGCCAAGCCGTTGCCCCCAGACGGCCGCCTGTCCTGGGTCACCCGCATTGCCTACGGCAGCGGCGACGCTGCATGCAATGTCGTGTACGGCATGATTAGCACGCTGCTCACGATCTTCTATACGGACTACGTCGGCGTTTCGCTGGCAACGGTTGGCCTTGTCATGCTGATCTCCCGCATTTTCGACGGCACTTCAGACGTCATCATGGGCGTTGTGACCGAAAAAACAAAATCCAAATGGGGAAAATGCCGCCCATGGATGCTGTGGATGGCAGTCCCGTATGCAGTAACTGCAATCGCGCTGTTTACCGTGCCGCAGACTTCGGACACATTACAGTTCTGGTACATCTTTGTCGCATATAACCTTTGTACTACGGTGGTCTACACGGCAATCAATGTGCCGTACGGCGCGCTTTCCACGCGCATGACGCGCTCCTCCTCTGAGCGCGACATGCTGTCCATCGTCCGTCTGGTGCTCGCCCGCTGCGGGCAGATCATCACGGTCATGCTGACCATGCCGCTGGTCAAGCTGCTCGGCAACGACCAGGCCGCGTGGATCAAGGCGATTGCGATCTGGTCGATCATGGCGGTAGCGCTGCTGATCTTCTGCTTTGCCAAGTGTGAGGAAAAGGTGCAGGTGGAAGAGGTTGTCAAGCAGGCCAAGGTTTCGCTCGGCCGCTCGATCAAGGCGCTGGTCACCAACCAGTATTTCTGGGCGACCCTCGTGCTGTGGGCCATGACCTGCGTCCATACACAGGTAATCGGCACCGTACTCCCGTACTACTGCAAATACATCTTCGGCAACGACGACTGGATGTACAGCATCCTGTACGTTGCGGAAATCGGTACATTGGTGATTGCAGCCATGTTCTGCCCCATGCTGCTTCGCCGCATGAGCAAAAAAGCGCTTGCGCTGTCCGGCGCGGTGCTGGCGATCCTTGCCCAGCTTGCTTTTATGCTCAACCCGGAGAGCTATGGCTGGGTTGTTTCCATGACAATCATCCGCGCGGTCGGTGAAGCGCCGCTGTACGCAATTATTTTCGGCATGATCGGCGATACGGTCGAGTTCGGCCAGTGGAAAAACCACATCCGGCAGGAAAGCCTGATCTTCGCCTGCGGTTCAATGGGATTCAAGGTTGGCACGGGTGTAGCGAGCGCGCTGGTCAGCACACTGCTGGAGTCTGCCGGCTACCTCAGTTCGACCGAGGGCGGCGTTGCACAGCCGCAGAGCGCGCTTGACATGATCCACTCGATTTATGCATGGGCGCCCATCATCATCTGGGGTATTGTGGCGGTTGTCCTGCTGTTCTATCACCTGGATAAAAAATATCCCAAGATCATGGCAGACCTCGCGGAGCGTGAAGCACGCGGTGAAATGTAAGCACAGTCATTGAGAAAGGAAGTATGGTCATGGAAAACAAAGTCAGAGTAGGCGTGATCGGCTGCGGCGCGATCGGTCGCGACCATATCCGCCGCCTTACCGGCCTGGTGCCGGAAACCGACGTGGTAGCGGTTGCGGATTTCGTACCGGAAGCGGCCCGGAAGGTTGCCGATCAGTACGGCGCGAAATTTTACGCGACGGGCGAGGAGCTGATCGCCGCCCCGGAGGTCGATGCAGTGCTGATTACCTCTGCCGACCCCTCGCACGCAGGCTATGTGCTGGAATGCCTCAAGCACAAAAAGTACGTATTCTGCGAAAAGCCGCTCGCGCAGACCGCGTCGGACTGCGAAAAGATCATGCAGGCGGAGCTGGCCTGCGGCAAGCGGCTGGTACAGGTCGGCTTCATGCGGCGCTATGACCGCGGCTACGCGGCCATGAAAGAGCTGATCGCCGGCGGCAGGCTGGGCGACCCGCTGATGATCCATGCGGCGCACCGCAATGTCTCCCAGGCACCCGGGTTTGAGACCGACTATGCCATTACCCGCGTAGCGATCCACGAGCTGGACATCTCCCGCTGGCTGCTGGGCGATGAGTACGCGACCGCGCAGGTGCTGGCTGTCCGCCAGAGCAAGGCGACAAAGGGCGAGTGGCTCAACCCGCAGGTGGTCATGCTGACAACGAAATCCGGCCAGCGCATCGACATCGAGGTACAGACCGACGGCGCGTATGCCTACGATATCCAGTGCCAGGTCGTATGCGAAAACGGCACGGTCAACCTGCCCGACCCGGCGGCGGTTGTCACCCGCGCAGATGCGAAGTATTCCTTCGATATCCTGACCGACTGGTCGCAGCGCTTTATCGAGGCGTACGATATCGAGTTCCAGCAGTGGGCGAAAGCGGTGCTGGCGGATCATCTGACCGGCCCGAGCACATGGGACGGCTACGCGGCCTGCGTGGCGGCGGACGCTGTGATGCTTTCCCGCAAAACCGGAAAGCCGGAGAATGTGGACATGATCGACAAGCCGGCGCTGTACGCCTGAAAAACGGACAAATCTAATATCAATACGAAAAAAGGAGCAATTATCATGAAAAAGGTAAAAATCGGTTCTGTCGGCCTCGGCCGTCTCGGCTATGAGCACGCCTGCAATATCGCCAACCTGGTTCCCGGCGCGGAGCTGACCGCGCTGTGCGATGTGGATGAAAAGCGCGTCAAGGAAGTCGCCGCGGAACTGGGCGTCCCCTACACCTACACGGACGTAGCGGAGATGGTCAAAAATCCCGAGCTGGACGCGATCGTGATCGTATCCCCGTCCATGTACCATGCGGACCATATCAAGCTGGCGCTCGACGCAGGCAAGCATGTGTTCTGCGACAAGCCGCTCGACACGACGATCGAGAAATGCAAGCAGGCGGAGAAGGCTGTGGAGGCCCATCCGGACAAGGTGTTCATGCTCGGCTTCATGCGCCGCTTCGACGATTCTTATGCAGAGGCCAAGCAGCGCATTGACAACGGCGATATCGGCAAGGTCGTCCTGGTCCGCTCCTATACGCAGGACCCGCGCACCACGATCGAGGGCACGCTCAAGTTCGCCCCGCATTCGGGCGGCCAGTTCCTCGATATGTGCGTGCATGATATCGACCTGATCCGCTGGTTCACCGGCTCGAACATCAAAAAGGTATGGGGCATCGGCGGCGTGTTCGAGTTCGACCTGTACCGCGAGCTGAACGACGCGGACAACGCGGCTGCGACCGTACAGTGCGAGAACGGCGCAATGGGCTTCATGTTCACCAACCGCACGCACGGCGCGGGCTGCAATGTCGAGACCGAGATCATCGGCACGCACGGCACGCTGCGCATTGCGAACGTCGGCCGCAAGAACATGCTGCAGATCGTGGACGGCAGCGGCGCCCGCGAGGAATACTACCCGGACTTCCTCAGCCGCTGGCACCAGGCATACGTCAACGAGATCAAGGAGTTTGTGGCCTGCATCAACGAGGGCCGCAAGCCGGGCGTCACGGTTTACGACGGCACCAAGGTTTCGCAGGCGGCCTACCGCTGCAAGGAATCCTTTGAGACCGGGCTGCTGCTCGAAGTAGAGGAATAATTCCTTTTCCTATCGGCTCCAGGGCAAAGGGAAAAGCTGTATTTCTACTTCTGCAGCGCAGGGGAAAGAAACAAACTGAGGGACAGCCGTTTGGCTGTCCCTTTGTGTTCCGCTATTCCTTTCCCAGCACCGCATGGATCCCGATGTCCACGACCTCGATCTCGCCGCAGTGGGCGGCAGCCTCCGGGACGTCCTGCCCCTTCTTGCGCGCATGAAAGGTGACCGTCCAGTCCGCCTGCACCGCGCCCTGCGCCGCCTCGCCGGTATCCGCATTGATACCGCTCGGCAGGTCGAGCGCGCACACCGCCCCGCCCGCGCGGTTCATCATGTCCGCGGCGCGCAGGCCGTTCGGACGCAGCGCACCGTGAAACCCGGTGCCATACAGCGCGTCAATGACCACATCGCACGAGAGCAGTTCGGCTTCCTGCATCACGCTGACCTCATCGAGCGGCCAGATTTCAACATCCGCCAGACAGCTGAAGTTTGCAATCGCATCATCAGTCACAGGCGCGCCCTCACACAGGATCACCCGCACCCGTACCCGGGCGGCAGCCAGCAGGCGCGCGACCACAAAACCGTCCCCGCCGTTGTTGCCCTTGCCGGCAAATACGACAGCGGTGCGCGCCCCGGGACAGCGGCGGCATATGCTCTCAAACGCCCGGCAGCCCGCATTCTCCATCATCTGGCGGTAAGTGAGGCCCGCCTCATCCGCGGCGCGCTCAAGCGCCTTCATCTGTGCAGCAGTGACAGTCATCGGTTCCATTCCCCTTCCCCTTTCGGTCCTCAGGCGTATGTGTTCTCGCTGTTTTGATTATAACGGAACCCCGTGCAAAGCGCAAGGCAATGCCCGGAATTTTGCGGCGCGGCCGGATTCCGGGTTGCAATTTCTCGTTTTCTGGTATACGATTTTGGTGAAGGAGGGCGATCAGCCATGTGCGGACGGTATCAGTTTTCTCTCGAACAGCCTGCGCTGCGCGCGATGTGGGAACAGGCGCAGCAGCGTTTCCCCAATATCCGGATGGAGGCCGGTGAAATTTTCCCGACCCAGTTTGTACCGGTGCTGGTGGACGAGGGCGGCACGCTCCGGCCGCAGCCGCTCCGCTGGGGCTTCCCCGGCGCGGCCGGAAAGGGTGCGGTTATCAATGCGCGCGCCGAAACCGCCGCTTCCAAACCCATGTTCCGCAGCAGCCTGCAAAGCCGCCGCTGCGCCGTGCCGACGAGCGGTTTTTTTGAGTGGACGCATGACCACGCAAAGAACAAATACCGTTTCCGTATGGCGGACAGCGAGGTCCTGTATCTGGCGGGGCTGTATCGGGACTTCGACGGCGAACGCCGGTTTGTGATCCTGACCCGTCCGGCGGACGCTTCGATTGCGGATGTACACGACCGAATGCCGGTCATCCTGCGTGAAGACCAGCTGGACGCCTGGGTGCGGGACAGCCGCCAGACCGAATTCCTGCTCACGCAGCAAGCCCCGCCGCTTGCGCGGCACAGCGA
>USSI01000055.1 GCA_900557315.1 uncultured Butyricicoccus sp.
TATGCAAAAACGCGCGGCGGGGCAAAAAGCAGAACCCTGCCGCGCGGCAGTTTTGTTATTCCGAATTCATCCTGTCCGAGCGGCGCGGGCGCTATACCCTGCGCGATGCGGACTTTGTGCACTCGTTCTTCCCGCTTTCGCAGGACATCGAGCGGTACGCGCTCGCTTGCTATCTGGCTGAGGTTGCCGCGGCGCTCACCACGCCGGACGAGGACAGCCCGGCTATCTGCCGTCTGCTGCTGTACGCGCTGTATGCGCTGGAGGGCAGAAAACGCGAAATAGCGCTCGTCAAGGCGGCGTTCGAGTGGCGCGTGATGGCGGAAAGCGGCTACGCGCCCGACCTTGTGGACTGCGGGGTGTGCGGGCACGCGATAGAGCAGCCGCCGGTGTATTTTTCCGTGCGTGCAGGCACGGCGGCGGACGAGCGGTGCGCAAAGCGCGTCGGCGGGTATGCAAAACTGGCGGATTCCACATTGCGTGCGCTCGTGCACGTGCTGACGTGCGAGGTGCAGAAAACCTATGCATTCGCGCTGTCCGGTCCGGCGCGCGAGCAGTTCTGCCGCATGGCGGAGGACTATGTGCAGTACCATCTCGGGCGCGGGTTTGACAGCCTGCGGTTTTACCGGTCGGTCGTCTTTCAGACGTAGCTGCTTTTGTTCTTTTGCAAGGAGGGGAAGCTGTCATGAAACCATCGCTCAAGCAGACTGCACTGCGTTATAATGTATATGTGCAGCTGGTTCTTGACGCCGCGGCACTGCTCGTGTTTGCGCTGGGATGGCACAGAGGCGTGGTGCTGTTCCCGTGGGTCGCGGCGCTCCTGCTGCTTTCACTTGGCAATGTGTTCGTGTGCGGGCATAATTTGCTCGGCACATGGAAGCGTTTTTTGCCGGATGAGGAGTACCAGCGTCTTGCCGCCAGGTATTTTCCATATGGGAACCGATGGCTGTGGGTGCTGCTGCAATACAGGCAGCTGAAAAGTATGGCCGGCGAAACCGGCCGCGCGGTCCTGCGCCTGTGGCTCGAGGCCATCGGTGTATGTGCAGGGTCGATGCTGGCCATCTGGCTGGCTGCATATTTGCTTACCATTGTTCTATAATACACTTCAGGAGTAAACCATGAACAGATTAGGGGAAAAATCCTTAAAAACACTGGAATATTACGAGATACTCGACCGCCTTGCGGCGCAGGCCGCGTCCGAGGCGGCGAAGGAGAAATGCCGCGCCCTGCGGCCGCTGGACGACCATGAGCAGGCGCAGGTCTGGATGGATCAGACCACGGATGCGAAAAACCTGATGATCCGGCAGGGCAGCCCGGGCTTCGGCGGCATCCGCGAGGTGGGTGCGATTCTGGCGCGCGCCGGACGCGGCGGCACCCTCAACCCGCGCGAGCTGCTCGACGTGGCGAGCCTGCTGCAGACTGCGCGCCGCGCGCTGGTGTACGACGCGGAGCACGAGGAAAAGACCACGCTCACGCCGATCTTCGGCCTGCTTTCCGGCAACCGGACGCTGGAGGAAGCGATCACGACCGCGATTGTCTCCGAGGAGGAGATCGCGGATGGCGCAAGCCCCGAGCTGCTGTCCATCCGCCGCGAATTGCGCCGCATTTCGGGCAAGGTGCGCGAGACGCTCAACCGTCTGATTGCGGGCGAGCGGTCGAAATACCTGCAGGAGACCATTGTCACCCAGCGAAACGGGCGCTACGTTGTGCCGGTCAAGGCCGAACACCGCGGCGATATCCCGGGCCTCGTGCACGATACCTCGTCCACCGGTGCGACTGTGTTCGTCGAACCGGCGGCGGTGGTGGAGATCAACAACCAGATCAAGGTGCTCGAGGGGCGCGAGGAAGCTGAGATCGAACGGATTTTGGCGGAGCTGTCAAACGAGGTCGCGCTGTATAAAAATGCAATCGAGCAGGATTACGATGCGCTGGTGACGCTGGACTTCATCTTTGCGCGCGCCAAGCTGTCGTTTGAAATGAACGCTGCGCCGCCGGTATTGGTAGAAGGCGCGAGCCGCTGCCGTCTGCTGCGTGCGCGGCACCCGCTGCTTGACAAGGACAAGGCGGTGCCGATCGGCGACGGCTATGACACGCTGGTCATCACCGGCCCGAACACGGGCGGCAAGACCGTGTCGCTCAAAACGCTCGGGCTTTTGAGCCTGATGGCGGCCTCGGGCCTGCATATCCCGGCGAATGAGCAGTCTGAAATCGGCCTGTTTGAGCACGTTTATGCGGATATCGGCGACGAACAGTCGATCGAGCAGTCTCTGTCCACCTTTTCCGCGCATATGAAGACCATCGTGTCCATCATGGACTGCTGCGGGCAGGGCGACCTCGTGCTGTTCGACGAGCTGGGCGCGGGCACCGACCCGGTCGAGGGCGCGGCGCTCGCGGTCGCGGTGATCGGCTATGCGCGGCAGATGGGCGCGTGCGTCGCGGCGACCACGCACTATGCGGAGTTGAAAACCTTTGCACTGACCACCGATGGGGTGGAAAACGCCTCGTGCGAGTTCAATGTGCAGTCGCTGCAGCCGACCTACCGCCTGCTGACCGGCATCCCGGGCAAGTCCAACGCGTTCGCGATCGCGGCGCGGCTGGGGCTGCAGCCCACCATCATCGTGCGCGCAAAGGAGCAGGTTTCGACTGAGGACGCGCGGTTTGAAGACGTGCTCGCGGAGCTGGAGCGTGAGCGCCGCCGCGTTGAGCAGATGAAGGAGGAGGCGCAGAAAATGCGCGCCGCTGCGCAGTCCGAGCGGGATAAGATGCGCGCCGAGCGCGACGCGGCCGAGGAGCGCGCGGACAAGCTGCTCGAAAGCGCGCGCAGCCAGGCGGACCGCATCCTCAAGGATGCGCGCATGACCGCCGAAACCGTCTTTGACGAGCTCGAGGACATGAAAAAGAAGGCGCAGAAGAAAAATGCGGACCAGAACCTTGCCGCGGCCAAGGCCGCGCTGCGCGGGGTCATCACGCAGACCGAGAATGAACAGCGCCGCGGCATCCAGAAGCGCGTGGTCGAGGCAGACGAGGTGCGCCCGGTCAAAAAGGGCGACCGCGTGCGGCTGCTCAACGTCGGCGGCGTGCTGGCGAACGTGCTCGCTCCCGCGGATAAGGACGGCAACGTGCAGGTACAGGCCGGGCCGATGAAGATGACGGTCAAGGAGAACGAGCTGCGCATCGTAGAGGAAAAGCAGGCCGTGAAAAAGCCGGTCCAGCCGCGGCGGGACGCGCCCAAGCGCGAGCTTACTATCCGTTCGGCGGAAAGCGAAGTGGATGTGCGCGGCATGAGCGCGGAGGAAGCGCTGTTCGAGGTGGATAATTTCCTGTCCCGCGCGATCATGGCAGGCCTGCCGTCGGTTACGGTCATCCACGGAAAAGGCACGGGCATATTGCGAGATGCAGTGCAGAAGCACCTGCGGTCGAATAAGCGCGTAAAGAGCGTGCGCAGCGGTGTTTATGGCGAAGGCGAGCAGGGCGTTACCATTGTGGAACTGCGTTGAGAAGCCGAATCAGGAGCGGAATCTTTTAACGCGGAAAATCAAGCGCGCAGGGCAAATTGCCTGATTGTTCAGAAAAATGCAGGAAAAATTTCATCAAAAACACAGATAAAGGGAGCGCAAAATGTCCTTGACGAATTCAAGGAAAGGCGTTAGACTATATATATCGGATTTGAAGAAATAGGAGCGATGCAGATTATGTATTCGAAAGAGGTACAGGTTACCAATCAGGTAGGCTTATATGCCCGTCCCGCCACTTTTTTTATTCAGAAGGCAAATGAGTTCAAGTCGACTATTCTGGTAGAGAAGGAAGAGCGCCGCGTCAACGCGAAGAGCCTGCTCGGCATTCTCTCCCTTGGCATCACCAAGGGCACTACCATCAACCTGATCGCGGACGGCCCGGATGAGGAAGAGGCTGTTTCTGCTCTGGTTGAACTGATTACTTCCAACTTTACCGACTGATTTTTATCGCATCCTGACGGAAAAGCGCCGATTTTAATAATCGGCGCTTTTATTTATAGTATGCCCACGGGAAAGCCGCGGTTCGGTATCCCGGATGACGCCGCCCGGGCGCAGGACGCGGGATAAAAAGCCGGGTGCAGCCCTGGATTTTGATGAAAATCACCGCGCACCGGTGTTTATTATTATGCACGCCTGCGGTGCGAAAACTACGTGAAAACGCGCAGAACAGACAGGAGGCCGCTTGCCATGACGAGGGAACAACTGAAAGAACGCGTGCGCAAGCTGCCGATGCAGCCGGGCGTATACCTGCACAAGGATAAGGCCGGCAAGGTGATTTATGTCGGCAAGGCAAAGCTGCTCCGCAACCGTGTTTCCAACTATTTTCAGGCGCCTGAGCGGCTGAACCCCAAAACACGGCAGCTGGTCAGCCATATTGACGATTTCGACATTATCGTGACCGAAACCGAGTTCGAAGCGCTGGTGCTCGAGAACTCGATGATTAAAAAGTACAAGCCCAAATATAACATCCTGCTGAAGGACGACAAGGGGTATCCCTATATCCGGCTGAACACGGATGCGCCCTATCCGGCGTTTTCGGTTGTCCCCAAGCCGGGGCATGATGGGGCGCGCTATTTCGGGCCGTACCCGGGCCGCGTTGCGGCACGCCGTGCGATCGACACGATCAGCGAAGCGCTGCACCTCAAGACCTGTTCACGTGTGTTCCCGCGCGACATCGGAAAGGACCGTCCTTGCCTCAACCAGCATCTGGGGCGCTGCTGCGCGCCGTGCACGGGCAAGGTCAGCCCGGCGGAGTACCATGCGCTGATCGACCAGGCGATTTCGCTGTTCGAGGGCGACGCGAAAAAGCTGGAAAAAGAACTGACCGAAAAGATGAACGAGGCCGCAGAGGAGCTGCAGTTCGAGCGCGCGGCGCTGCTGCGCGACCGCCTTCGCGCGGTGCAGCGGCTGGGTACGCGCCAGCATGTAGTGGCGGGCGCGTTTGCGGAACTGGATGTGGTCGCTTTCGTGCAGGGGCAGACGCGTGCCTGTGTGTGCGTGCTGCACTATGCAGGCGGCGCTTTGCAGGATAAGGAGTACAGCCTGTTCCATCTGGTGGAGAGCGACCCGGCCGAGGTGCTTTCCTCGTTTGTCAAGCAGTATTACGCGCAGCGGAATGCGGTGCCTAAAACCGTGCTGCTCTCGCACGAGCTCGAGGAGCAGGATGCGGTCGCAGAATACCTGTCCTCGATCGCGGAGCGCAAGGTGGAGCTGGCGGTGCCGCAGCGCGGCGAGCGCCGCGTGCTCACGCGTCTCGCGGAAAAGAACGCGCGGGAAGAAATCGAGCGGCGCGAAAAGCAGTCCGAACGGCGGCACAAGTCGCTTGAACTGCTGCAAAATGTCACCGGCATGATCGCCCTGCCGCTGCGGCTAGAGGCGTATGACATCTCCAACTTTGCGGGGCAGGATACGGTCGGTTCGATGGTGGTATTTGTCGAAGGACAGCCCAAAAAGAGCGATTACCGCAAGTTCAAGATCGAATGCGCGGCAAACGGGCAGGACGACTACGCCTCCATGCGCGAAATGCTCACCCGCCGTGTGCAGCGCTATGTGGACGGGGACGAAAAATTCTCGCCCCTGCCGAATGCCTTCCTGATCGACGGCGGTCTGGGCCATGTGCGCGTGTGCAAAGAAGTGCTCGACTCGTTCGGCCTGGCAACGCCCTGCTTCGGCATGGTTAAGGACGACCGGCACCGCACCCGTGCGCTGGTCGCGCCGGACGGTCGCGAGTTCGGCATTTCGGCCACGCCCGCGTTGTTTGCGCTGATCGGCCGCATCCAGGAAGAGGTGCACCGGTTCGCGATCGAGTACAACCGCAAGCTGGGCGGGAAAAAGGTGCGCGGCTCGACGCTGGACAAGATCGAAGGCGTCGGCGAAAAGCGCCGCACCGACTTATTGAAACATTTCGGCAGCATTGAGAACATCAGGCACGCGAGCGAGCAGGAGCTGGCGCGCATTGTGCCGCGCAACACCGCACAGGCGGTGTATGACTATTTCCACAAGGAGGATTGAGCCATGCGTGTGGTTTCCGGCACGGCGCGGGGCTGCAGATTGCAGCCTGTGCCCGGCATGAACACCCGTCCCACGACCGACCGCGTCAAGGAAAATGTCTTTAACCTGATCCAGGAACACATCCGCGGGGCGCGGGTGCTCGACCTGTTCGCGGGCACGGGGCAGCTCGGCATCGAAGCTTTGTCCCGCGGGGCGCAGCACTGCGATTTTGTGGAGCATAACAAAGCGGCATACAATATCGTGTATAAAAATGCGCAGGCCGCGCGGGTTGCCGACCGCGCCGCACTGCACCGGACGGAGGCGGAAGGCTTTGTTTCGCACGCGGCGAAACAGTCGTATGACCTGATTTTCCTCGATCCGCCCTATGGGGGGACAATTCTGGAAAATGCGTTATTGCAGATAGAAAGGTTTGACATTCTGTCGGCAAATGGTATAATAATATGCGAAAGTGCAGTAGGGGATCGTTTTGCGCATGGGTTTGAGACCGTCCGTGAGCGTCGCTACGGCGCAACTATGATTACCGTTCTGCGCCGGCAGGACGGCGGAACGGATGAACAACATGAGAACAGCGATTTATCCGGGCAGCTTTGACCCGGTCACCCTCGGACACCTTGATATCATTCGCCGCGCGTCGGTCATGTTCGACCGGCTGATTGTTGCGGTGATGCACAACCAGAATAAGCAGCCGATGTTTTCGGTGGAGGAACGCATGGCGCTTCTCCGGCGGACAACGGACGGCCTGGCCAATGTGGAGATCACCTCCTTCGGCGGCCTGCTTGCTGACTATGCCAAACAGCAGGGCGCCTGCGCGGTCGTCAAGGGGCTGCGTGCGGTTTCGGATTTTGAATATGAGTTTCAAATGGCGCTTGCCAACAGGAAGCTGAATCCCGAACTGGATACCGTGTTCCTGATGACAAGCGCGGAATATATGTACCTATCCTCCTCTGTGGTGAAGGATATTGCGGTACACGGCGGCAGTGTCGCCGGCTTTGTCCCCGACGGGATTATGCAGGATATTGTGCGCCGCACAAGAAAGGAAGGCTAAACGATGGCAACTTTAGACGAACTGATCAACAGCATGTACGATATGGTGCAGGATGCAAAAGGCATCCCGCTGGCAAGCGAGAAATGTATCATCGAACGCGACCACATGCTCGATCTGCTCGATGAGCTGCGCGCGACCCTGCCGGGCGACCTGCAGGCCGCACAGGATATCGTAGCCAAGCGGAGCGAGATGCTTGCGTCGGGCAAGCGTGAGGCGGAGGCAATCCGCCGCCAGGCCGAAGAGGATGCGCGCCAGATGGTTTCGGAGACCGAGATCGTGGTGGCAGCGCGCCGCAAGGCCAAGGAAGTGCAGGGCAACGCAGAGATTCAGGCGCGCGAGCTGCGCCGTGTGGCGAACGAGTACTGCGAGGATACGCTCAAGCGCACCGAGGAAGCGGTCGCACTCTCCCTGGAGGAAGTACGCAAGGCGCGCCAGCGCTTCAAGAGCGTGGCGAAGTGAAGAATGGTGAGAAAAACGGCTGCTGCAAAGCGGCTGTTTTTTTATTGCCCGGGAAGAACGGGACGGAAAACACTGCTGTCCCACTTTGACCCACTGCTGTCCGCGGCGCAGGGGAGGCGGGTGGAGAAGCGGGACAACATCCCCCCACGGCATGGGGATGTGGTGGGATTTCCCCCCACAGGAAGGGGGTGGAAAGGGGAAAATGCAAAACCAAACAAGTGTTCGTAAAAATTCAAAAAACCGTCGAATTCACAAATTTATGCCGAGAATGTTCTGTAAAATAATACGAAAAAAACCTTGCAATCTATAGGGCATCCAGCTATAATGGAAGCAAGGTGGTGAGAAGTGGGGCAAAGTGTCACAGATTCCACCAAAGCGAAAGTGTGGTGTGAATCCGGTGAAGGGCGAATACAAGCATTCCATTGACGCCAAGGGGCGTCTGGCGATGCCTGCCAAGCTGCGCGATGCGCTGGGCGAGGTGACGGTCGACAGGGCCGTGACGCAGAAGATGA
>USSI01000056.1 GCA_900557315.1 uncultured Butyricicoccus sp.
GCCGGCCACATCGTTAAAAGTCACCTTGCGCTTATCGTCCTGCGCGAGCCGCGCGCGCGCCTTGCCGAACTGCATCGGGCCTGCGCCGCCGCCGGACTGCTTGTTCATCATAAAGTACCAGAATGCGCCGAGCAGCACGATCAGGATGACATACGGCAGGAACTGCGCCCACCACGGGATAGATGTGGTAATAAAGTCCACGCGTTTCAGATCGCCGCTCTCCATCTGCGCGGTAATCGTCTGGCCAAGCTGGCTCCACCAGAAGGTTTCATAGCTGCCGATCTCATAGCTTACCACGCGGTTGTCATCGCGCAGGTGCATGGTCAGCGTGCCGCCCTCGAGCGTGAACTCATCGACTTTGCCCTCGCTGAAGTAGTCGAACACATCCGAGTAGCTGATCTGTTCGGTCTGCTGGGTCTGGCTGACCACATAGCTGACGCCCGCCAGCAGGAACACCAGTATAATCAGGTAAAGGCCGAAGCCCTTCATTTTTCCTTTCAAATCGGTTTGCCACCTCTTCCTTGTTGGTCTGTTTACTCGCCGCCGTAAACCTGCGGTTTCAAGATACCGATATACGGCAGGTTGCGGTATTTTTCCGCGTAGTCCAGCCCGTAACCGACCACAAATTCATCCGGGATTTCAAAGCCCAGATAGTCCACCTGCACATCAACCTTGCGCCGCGACGGCTTGGAAAGCAATGTACACAGGCGGATCGAGCGCGCGCCGCGCGCGGTCAGCACCTGCATCAGGTAATTGAGCGTCACGCCCGAATCCAGGATATCCTCGACAATCAGCAGGTCGCGCCCGTCGATCGGCTGCTCGATATCCTTGATGATCTGCACCTCGCCCGAGGTTTTGGTGCCCTTGCCGTAGCTGGACACCACCATGAAATCCACGTTGCAGGGCGTGTCAATCTTGCGCGTCAGGTCCGCCATGAACACATAGGAACCCTTGAGTACGCTGATAATCAGCGGGTTTTTGTCCCGGTAATCCTCGGTAATGCGTGCGCCGAGCTCGGCCACCTTATCGGCGAGCTGCTGTTCGGTGAAATAGACTTCCCTGATATCGTCCCGCATATCATATGCCATCTGTCAATACCCCTCTACTGTTATTTGTATCCGCGCGCCCCCCTGCGGGAGGCGCGAACAGTCCATACCAATGTCCTGCACGGCGATTACGCCGTTTTTATCTGCAATCACCGCAAGGCCGTCCCGCCGTATGCGGGGAATCCTGCGGTCGATCATCAGCTTCTTCAGTGTCCGGCTGCCGCCGTTTTCGGTGAGCCGCAGCCGATCGCCCGCACGCCGCGTGCGCACACACAGCGATGCAACATCTATTGTACCACAATCTGCGCAAAAAGTATTGAATGATTTGTAAAAAACCTGATTTTTTTCCAGACGGCTGAGCGTCAGATGCACCGTCCCCTGCCAGATCATGCTGTCAAACGGGACGGAAAGCGGAATTTCCGGCCGATCCCCGGGGTTTTCCCGTTTTTCCAACCGCAACAGGCCGTATTCCCGCCGCACACAATAGCCGTGCGGCAGGCTGTATTCCGCAGACGGGTCATCGCTTTCCAGCAGATCAGCCAGGGCGTCTATATGCTGCGCGGTAAAATCCCGCATCGGCATGCCGCTTTGCGCCGCAATCAGGCGCAGCGCCCGTGACCGCACCGCAGGGTGCGCGTCCCGCAGCGGAAGGACTTCCCACGCGCCGTCCGGCCGCGCCGCGCACGCGAGGCAGCCCGCCGCCTGCGCGGACAAATACGTCTCGTCCTGCCGGAGCAGGCCGGCGAGCCGCGCCGCCGCGCTGCATACCGCCGGATTGAGCTGCCGCAGCACCGGCACGACCTCGTGCCGGATGCGGTTGCGCGTATAGGCATCGTCCGCATTGGTGCTGTCGGTCACATACGCCTGCCCCATATCGTGCAGATAACTCTCCACCTGCGCGCGTTCCACACCGATCAGCGGGCGGATGATATCCCCCCGCACCGGCGGGATGCCTGCCAGCCCTTTGGGCCCGGTGCCGCGCGCCAGATGGAACAGCATGGTTTCCAGATTGTCGTCCGCGGTATGCGCGGTTGCGATTTTCGCACCCTGCGCCGCGGCAGACAGCCGGTCATACCGGATGCGCCGCGCTGCCGCTTCCACGCCCTCGCCGCACGCTTCGGCCTGCGTGCCGACGTCGATCCGCTCGGCCGTCAGCGGCACGCCCAGCCGCTCGCACAACGCGCGGCAGAACGCCTCGTCCCGGTCAGCCTCCGCGCCGCGCAGGCAGTGGTTGAGATGGAAAGCCCGCACCGGATAGCCGAGCGTCAGCAGCGCATGCAGCAGCGCCACCGAATCCGCGCCGCCCGACAAGGCCACGAGCACGTTCTCCCCCGGCTCCAGCATACGCCAGTCCGCAATGGTCCGCTTTACCGTCTCCAACATGGCCTCAGTCCCCATGGATGCGGTCCGGGTTGGAGAACGTGGTGTACTGGCCGACCCATTGCAGCTCAACCGTACCCGTTGCGCCGTGGCGGTTTTTCGCGATGATAATTTCTGCGATATTTTTGTTCTCGCTCTCGTCGTCGTAATAATCGTCTCGATAAATAAACATAACAATGTCCGCGTCCTGCTCGATGGCGCCGGATTCACGCAGGTCGGACAGCATCGGACGCTTGTCCGAACGCTGCTCGGATGCACGCGACAGCTGCGACAGGCACACGACCGGCACATTCAGCTCTTTGGCCATGATCTTGAGCGAACGCGAAATCTCCGCGACCTCCTGCACACGGTTATCCATGTGCCGCCCGCCGACATGCATCAGCTGGAGATAGTCGATCACGATCAGGCCCAGTTCCTCGCCCAGACGGCGGCACTTCGCCTTGATCTCCGCAACCGTGATGGCAGGGTTGTCGTCCACATAGATATTCAGCCCCGCCAGCACGCCCGACGCGCGGGCGATCTTGACCCAGTCGTCACCGTCCAGATTGCCGGTTTTGAGCTTTTGCGATTCGATCAGCGCCTCGCTGGACAGGAAACGGCTCGCCAGCTGTTCCTTGCCCATCTCAAGCTGGAACACGCACACGCCCGTACCTTTTTTGTACCCGCGCGGCTTGTCCTTGACGCTCGCCTTAGCCGCGTTGAGCGCTATGTTAAGCGCAAACGCGGTCTTGCCCATGCCGGGACGCGCCGCAATCAGAATCAGGTCGGACTTGTTCAGGCCGGTCAGCGCGGTGTCCAGCGCATGGAAGCCTGTAGACATGCCCGGGATATCGCTGTCCGACTTGGCACGCTCATCCAGCTCGGTATACAGGTCTGCAATGACCTCGCTGAGTTTGGACAGGCCCTTGATCTCGCGCCCCTGCCGGATGCTGTAGATGCGCTGCTCCGCCAGTTCCGCGATGCTGGACGCCTCGCCATGTGCCTCGAGCGCGTTCTGCTGGATCTCGCCGCCAGCATCTGCCAGCTGGCGCAGCAGGCTCTTATCGCGCACAATGCGCACGTATTCGTTCACGTTGCGCGCGCCCGGCGTGACCTCCATCAGCTGGAACAGGTACGCGCGGCCGCCCGCCTCGTCATAATAGCCCATACGGGTCAGCATATCGAGCACGGTAACCGGGTCGATGCGCTGCGCGCCGTTGAACATGGAGTAAATGGTCTCAAAGATGCGCTTGTTCTCATCCGCATAGAAATCGTCCGCGCGCACCTGTTCGATCACCTCGGGGATGCAGTTCGGGTCAACCAGCATCGCGCCGAGCAGCGACTGCTCCGCCGTCAGGTCCTGCGGCACCTGCCGCATGAGAAGCTCGTCCAAAACCGCACCACCTTTCGCATGGAAAATTGAAAATTGAAAATGGAGAATGGAAAATGCCGTTCCGGGTCCCCCTGCCCGCCACAGCGGATCGCGCCATGCGCGATATTCCAATCCGCAAACCGCCGCGCGGTTTGCATCAAAACGCCCAGCTCTGCCGGGTGTTTTGATACCCCGACCCAGCCGCCCTGGGCGGCGGCATTCGGGTATCGGGACATGGTTTCTCCGGAACCATGTCCCGTATATAGGGGGCTTGTGAAGCCCCCTATAAGTGTTTTACGCTTCTACGACCTGCACCAGAATCTCGCCCGCGATATCCTGATACAGCTTGGCCTTGACGCGGTGCACCCCGAAGGTCTTGATCGGCTCCTCGAGTACAATCTTCTGCTTGGGCACGTTCAGGCCGTACTGCTTGTTCAGTTCCTCCGCGATTTCCTTGGAGGTCACCGCACCGAACAGACGTCCGCCCGAGCCGCCCTTAGCCGGTACCTTAACCGGGCTGACCTTGAGCTTTTCCGCCGCCTCGCGCGCCGCCTGCTGCTCAAGCGCGACCTTGCGCGCGTGCGCCTCGTCCTGTGCCTTTTTCACATTCAGATTATCCGCCGTGGCAGGCTCCGCCAGTCCGCGCGGCATGAGGAAATTACGGCCGTAGCCCTCGCTGACCTCGATCAGGTCGCCCTTCTTGCCCTTGCCCTTGACGTCGGCCTTGAGAATAACTTTCATAACTGATTGACTCCTTTTTGTTTCAAACTGGAATATGGATACAGGGAATTATTTATCCTCTGTTTTTTCTGTCCCCTGATCGGCAAAATAGCCCTCGATTGCCTGGGTAATCAGGCGGTCCGCCTCCTCAGGCGTGGTGTTTTTCAGTTGGGCGCCCGCTGCCGAATGGTTGCCGCCGCCGCCCAGCCGCTCCATGAGCAGCTGCACATTGACCTGTCCGGATGCACGCGCGGAAACCACCATATCGTCCCCGCGGCGGAACGCCACGACGCTCGCGCGCGTGCCGATAATGGAGAGCAGCTCGTCCGCCGCCTGCGCGGCCGCGATACGGTCCACCTCTTCATCCGTGACGGCAAAGATAACACCCTGCCCGCAGTTGCGCGCGGAGGAAATAATCTTCTGGCGCTCCATGTACTGGTCAAAGCTGGATTGGAACAGGCGTTTGACGTCGCTCGCCTCCGCGCCAGCACGGCGCAGATACGCCGCCGCCTCGAAGGTGCGGACGCCTGTACGGGTAGAAAAGCCCTTCGTATCCAGATAAATGCCTGCGAGCATGGCCTCGGCTTCGCCCGTCAGGATGCCGCTGGTCGGCACCAGGTACTGCAGCAGCTCGCTGACCAGTTCGGATGCCGAGGACGCGTACGGCTCATGCAGCGAAACCACCGCATTTTCAATATAATCCGCCGCTCGGCGATGATGGTCAATCACCGCAACTTTATTGATCGACTGCAGCAGTGCTTCGCTCTCCACATAGCCCGGCCGGTTAACGTCCACGACGATCAGCAGCGTGTTGTAATCGCACATAATCATCGCGTCTTCCGCGCTGATGAATACATCTTTGTATTCCGGCAGCGTTTCAAGGCGCTCAATCAGTTCGGTCGCCATGGTGTGGTTCTGATCCACCACAATATGCACCGGCTTGCCCTTGACGCGCGCCGCGCATACCATGCCGGCCGCTGCACCAACCGCATCCATATCGCTGTTGCGGTGGCCCATCACCAGCACCTGCGAGGAATCACGAATCAGCTGGCTGAGCGCATTGGCAACCACGCGGCTTTTGACCTTGGTACGCTTTTCGACCTCTTCACTCAGGCCGCCATAGAACTCAAATGAGTAGCGGTTTTTGATAACCGCCTGGTCGCCGCCGCGGGACAGCGCCATGTCGATCGCCAGGCCGGCATACTGGTAGCTTTCCGCCAGCGTATCGCCGTCCTTGCCGATGCCGATGGACAGGGTTGCAACCACACCTTCATGGTTTTGAATGTCGCGCACCTCCTGCAGCACCGCAAACTTGCGTGCAGCCAGCTTGTCCAGCTCAGCGTTCTCAATGATGAAGATATACTTGTCGCGGTCGTATTTGCGGAGCACTGCGCTGCAATCCCTCGTCCATGCAGACAGGCGCTTGTCAATCCCCGCTAAAATATCGGATTTCTCCGAGTCAGTCGCGTTTTTCATCAGCTCTTCATAGTTGTCGATCGCGATGACTGCAATCGCAGGATGGCGCGTCTCTGCTTCGTCGCGCAGATGGACAAACTCCGTACAGTCAATGAAATGCAGCATCATCATCTGCCCTGCGCCGCTCGGGATCATGCTGCCGAACACGTGGTAAGCCCTTCGCCCCATGCGCAGCTCCCCCGGGAACTCGGTCTTGCCCTCAATCAGCCAGCGGGTCTCGAAGGTCGGCGCAAGCTCGGTCATACGCATGTGGCGCGCGCCGGCAAAATGCCCGCTGATCTCGGCAAAGGAGTTGTTCGACCATACAATCTCCCCGGTTGTCGCCAGTGCGACAACCGTCGGCAACGGCGAGGCAGTCACCGCGGGATGTACCTCTCCACCTTCAACCCGGATGTTTTCCATCAGTTCCTGCACATATCGTCTGCGCGCATTTTCGCTGTGCAGCGATACCATCCGCAGTATCACGCAAAGTGCGATGCCGATCACACCGTACGGTACGGAAAAATACAGTCCGCCCAATGCAAACAGCAGGAACAGCACATAAAGCAGGCGGTTTCCTGGTGCCAGCGCTTTCTCCAAACGGTTTTTCAAATTCCCGTCCCCCTTTACGGACGCAAAGATACAGGTTAATTATAGCATCGCCGTGCGGCAATGTAAACAAAAATCGTATATGGAGATTGTGTTTTCATCCAAAACATGATACAGTATCGTCACAATATTTTTCAGGAGGTTTATGATTATGCAGTTTACCTTTGCCCATAATAACTTCAACGTACTTGACCTTGACCGTTCACTGGCATTTTACCGGGAGGCGCTCGGCCTGACCGAAACCCGCCGCATCAACGCGGAGGACGGCAGCTTCATCATCGTCTATCTGGGCGACGGGCAGACCCCGCACCTGCTGGAGCTGACCTGGCTGCGCGGCTGGGACCACCCGTACAACCTCGGCGACAACGAGTTCCATCTCGCCTTCCACGTGGACGACTTTGCCGCCGCGCACCACAAGCACGAACAGATGGGCTGCATCTGCTTTGAAAATCCGGCGATGGGGATTTACTTTATTTCCGACCCGGACGGCTACTGGCTCGAGGTCATCCCCGGCAAGTGACCCGTACAGATTCGGGGACTGCCGAACAGTTTCCCATTTCTTAACGAAATTTTTCATAGGCACAGCCTGTCGGACGGTGTATACTGGTTCCGTACGGAAAGGAGTTGTGTAGCCTTTTGCATCCCTATTTGGATCTGTTTTTCACATTCGCCCGCATAGGCGCATGCACGTTTGGCGGCGGGTATGCCATGCTGCCCATCCTGCAGCGTGAGATCGTAGATAAACGCGGCTGGGCAACCGAGGATGAACTGATGGACTATTATGCCATTGGCCAATGCACCCCCGGCGTCATCGCTGTCAATACCTCGACCTTTATCGGCTATAAAACGCACGGCCTGCCCGGTGCGGTTGCCGCTACCGCCGGCATGATTTCCCCCTCGCTTGTCATCATTATCATTATCGCAGCCTTCATCCAGCAGTTTGCGCACCTGGAAATCGTGCAGAATGCTTTCGCCGGCATCCGCATTGCGGTATGTGCGCTTGTCTTGCAATCCGTCTGGAAAATGGCCAAAAAAGGCGTAGTGGACGTGCCTACGGCCGTGATCCTTGTCATCACCTTTATCGCGGTCGCATTCCTCGGCATTTCCCCGGTGACCATGGTGGTTGTCGCGGCGGCCGCGGGCATTCTGGTCAATCTGATCCGGAGGCGCCGTGCATGATCTATTTACAGCTTTTCTGGGAGTTTTTCAAAACCGGCCTGTTCGCAATCGGCGGCGGGCTGGCGACCATCCCCTTCCTCAAGGATATTTCGCTCAAATATCCGTGGTTTACGCCAAACGACCTGCTGGACATGATCGCGGTTTCCGAATCCACGCCCGGCCCGCTCGGCGTCAATTCCTCAACCTATGCGGGGTTCCACGCCGCAGGCGTACCCGGTGCGCTGGCAGGTCGCAGACGAACCATTCCACATAGAC
>USSI01000057.1 GCA_900557315.1 uncultured Butyricicoccus sp.
AGGAGAATATGAAAGCCCGTCTCGCCAACTCCAGCCTGTTGTCATACATCGGGGTGGAAAGTATCTTCTTGAACTCATCGCGGCTGATGTATCTGTGCTTTGCCTCCGGTTTGGTTTCATATTCCAACTCCTTTCAGGACACAAGCAGCAGGGAAACCTGCGGCACAAAGGTAATAATGAGCAGCGCGACAAAGAAAGCGGCCATAAACGGCATTGCTTTTTTCGCTATAGTCGTTACAGGAAGCTTTGTGAGGGTCGAAGCAACATACAGATTGTTGCCAACCGGCGGCGTTACAAAGCCGATTGCCAAGTTGACAATCATGATGACACCGAAATGGATGGGGTCAACCCCCATAGCGCCCACGATAGGGGTGAGGATCGGGGGCAGGATCAGAATAGCCGGCCCGGTATCCATAACCATGCCCACAAAGAGCAGGAAAACATTGATAATCAGCAAAAGCGCAACCTTGGAGGTGACAGCCGAACCCATCATCTCGGCCAGCTGCTGCGGCGCCTGGGTCAGCGTCAATACCCGGCTGAAGGCCTGCGCCGCCCCTAAGATGAACAGGATGGGCGCATAGGTTTCCACACCTTCGCGCAGGATCGTGTAAAGCTGTGAAGTTGCAAAATTATCTTGTTGTTATATGCTGATATAGGAGATTTTTTCAGGATTTTTATGTTTTATATTGCGATTTACGGAAATTATATTGCTATTTGTATATGCCGCATCAAAATACTGCACCCAAACGCACTGCCCGGCCGGAGCGCTGCTTTCCCGGATCAAAATGACTCCCGCCCGCAAGCGCAATCCAAGTCCGGTGGCAGCGGTCCGTTTCAGAAAAGCAGCGATCTATTTGCAGAAGCCAGGAGGGGCCAGATGTAAGGGAAGGCTGCGGAATTTGTCCTTTTCTCCCCTATCCCTTTGGATATGCAGGGAATAGCGCAAAGAAAACTGCTGCAGAGCGATTGACTCTGCAGCAGTTACTCATACGCTTGGACGGTTCTTTATCATATTGCCCTTGTGAGGGGCCGCCAACGGGCGGCTTTTTTACTTGTCCACAACCGGGATTTCGCTCGTATCGACTTCGTCGAGGTTTTTGAGATAGTGTCTGGTTTCCTTTGCGATTACGCCGGACAGCAGCAGCACCGCAATCAGGTTGGGCACCGCCATGAGCGCGTTCAAGATGTTCGCAATCGTCCAGACCAGGTCGAGCGACAGCACCGGCCCGATCACGATGACCGCGATAAACAGTATCTTATACGGCAGCATGCCTTTTTTGCCGAACAGGTATTCGCAGCAGCGCTCGCCGTAGTACGACCAGCCGAGGATGGTGGAATAGGCGAACGTAATGATGCCGACCACCAGGATCAGCGGCCCGAGCACCGGGATCTGCGAGAACGCGGCGGTCGTCATCTGGCTGCCGTCCTCGATCATATCCATATTGATGTTGGGGTTTTTCATGATTGTGGTGACAAGCACAAGGCCGGTCATCAGGCACACAACAACCGTATCCCAGAACGTGCCGGTCGAAGAGACCAGCGCCTGCCGCACCGGGTTGCGGGTCTGCGCGGCGCTCGCCACAAGCGGCGCGGAACCCATGCCGGATTCGTTCGAGAACAGGCCGCGCGCCACGCCGTACTGCATGGCAAGGCGCAGGCCGCCGCCTACCAGGCCGCCCGCAACCGCGCCCGGCTTGAACGCCAGCGTCAGGATAGCCTGCAGGGCGGGGATGATGAAATCATAATTGATGAACAGGATGGCCAGGCAGCCCAGCACATAAAACGCCGCCATGAACGGCACCAGCTTTTCGCAGACGGTTGCAATCGACTTGATGCCGCCAATGATGACCACCGCCGTAATCGCCGCAAACACAACACCAATCGCCAGCGGCGGGATATAGATCGGGCTGTTTCCCTGGATGATCTCGGAAATGGCGTTGATCTGCGTGCCGCAGCCGATGCCGAACGAGGCCAGCATGGCCAGCAGCGCAAACAGCACGCCCAGCCATTTCATGTTCAGCCCGCGCTCGAGCGCATACATCGCGCCGCCCTGCATCCGGCCGTCCCTGGTCTGCACGCGGTACTTGACCGCAATCAGGCTCTCCGCGTATTTGGTTGCGATGCCGAACACGCCGGTCAGCCAGCACCACAGCACCGCGCCCGGGCCGCCGAGGAACACCGCCGTACCAACGCCCACGATGTTGCCCGTGCCGATGGTGGAGGCGAGCGCGGTCGTCAGCGCCTGGAACTGGCTGACGTCGCCCGGTGAATCCGGGTCCTTGGTGACCGACAGGCGGATGCCCGTGAACGTTTTGCGCTGGATGAAACCCGTGCGGAACGTCATGAACAGGTGCGTGCCCAGCAGCAGCACGATCATCGGCAACCCCCATATCCAGTTGTCAATGGCCGTCACAATGTTGGAAAATGTCTCCATAAATGATATCCCTTCCCCTCTTTTTGTGATGATGGATACGAAAAAAGGGAGCGAAGCGGAAACTTCACTCCCTTTGTCTGACAGGACACACCGGCTGCGTCCCCCATGGTTCTCGCATCCGGGAGCCGCGAAACACCGGACGCGCCGTTGCACCGGCTTCGCGATATGGGACATTATACCCGATACAGGCGATAAAATCAAGTAAAATACAGAAAATTATACCATTTTCCGTGCATCCCTGCATCAATCCCGGAATTCCAGCAGCTTGTACGGCTCGATGTCGAGCGCGTCGGCAATATCAAAAACCATATCCAGCGAAGCGCCAACCGCTGCGTTTTCAATCTTCGCAATCGTCGAACGGTCCGCGTTGACTGCTTCCGCCAGCCCCTCCTGTGTAAATCTCCTATCCTTCCGATAATACGCCACATTCAACCCGAACTTCCGATACTTGTCTGAATGCCTGAAATCCATCACAATCACCTCATGAACCAGTCTATCCACAAGGCCTGCGAATAAGAATGTATGACCAATCCCATTTTATGGATTGACAATACACAATTTTAGATTTAGACTTAATATATAAATATTTCCAATCAACAAAAAAGGAGCTGTACACATCATGCAAAGAAAAATCGACGAGCTCGGGCGCATTGTCATCCCCGCGGACATCCGCGACGCACTCGACCTCCGCCCGGGACAGGCGATGTCCATCCGCCTCGATCGTGAGCAGCGCTGCATCACCCTCACCCCGGACGGGGCACACTGCCATTTCTGTTTTTCCAGCGAAAACCTGCGGCACATCCACGGCAAGGCCATCTGCGAGGACTGCCTCGCGCGCGCGGCGGCGCAGGACGCGCCCGACAAATAAGAACATTTGTTTTCCTCTGCCGTTTATGCTATACTGTTCCTGTATCTCCATAACGAAACGAGGAAACCAATGGAACCGACGAAATTCGATTTGAAATATGCCGCGGTGCGGCGCGCGGTCATCGAGCAGCGCTTTTCCGGCCTCAATGAAAAGCAGCGCGAGGCCGTGTACGCCACCGAAGGCCCCCTGCTCATTTTGGCGGGCGCGGGCAGCGGCAAGACCACCGTGCTCATCAACCGCATCATCAATATCCTGCGCTTCGGGCAGGGGCTGACGAGCGAATACGCCCCCGAGGGCGCGGCCGAGCAGGACCTGCTGTTCCTGACCGAATACCTGACCGACCCCCGGCCGGAAAACCGCGCGCACGCCGAGCGGCTGTGCGCTATGCACCCGGCAAAGCCGTGGGAGGTCATCGCAATCACCTTCACCAACAAGGCTGCGCGCGAACTGCGCGAGCGCCTGACCGCCGCGCTGGACGACGAAGAAGCCGCCTCCGCGGTCTGGGCGCATACCTTCCACACCGCCTGCCTGCGCATCCTGCGGCGGCACGGCGACCTTTTAGGCTTCGAGACCGCGTTCACCATCTACGACGAGGACGACAAAAAGCGCGTCATCGCAAACGTGCTCAAGCAGCTGAACCTCGACCCCAAAGCCTATGACCCGCGCACGGTCATCAGCATGATCTCGCGCGCAAAAGACCGGCTGATGACCCCCGCCCAGTTCCGCTCGGACGCGGCGGGCGACTATTTCCGCGAAAAGGTCGCAGACGTATACAAGCTGTACGAAAAGGAGATGCGCAAGGCCTGCGCGCTCGATTTTGACGACATCATCATGAAAACCGTCCTGCTGCTGCAGAACAACCCCGAGGTGCTCGAATATTACCAGCGCAAGTTCCGCTATGTGCTGGTGGACGAGTATCAGGACACCAACTATGCGCAGTACGTGCTCACCAGCCTGCTGGCGGGATACTACGAGAACATCTGCGTGGTCGGCGACGACGACCAGTCCATCTACAAGTTCCGCGGCGCGACCATCACCAACATCCTCGAGTTTGAGAAACAGTTCAAAAACGCGAAAACCATCCGCCTCGAGCAGAACTACCGCTCGACCGGCAATATCTTAAACGCCGCCAACGAGGTCATCCGCAACAACGTCGGCCGCAAAGGCAAGGAACTGTGGACCGACCACGGCGAGGGCGAAAAAATCCACCTGCACCGCTCGGACAGCCAGGAGGGCGAGGCCGCCTACATTGCGGACACCATCCGCGAGGGCGTGCAGCAGGGCCGCCGGTGGGGCGATTTTGCGGTGCTCTACCGCAACAACGTATTAAGCGATAACATCGCCGCTGCATTCATCCGCGCAGGCATCCCCTACCGCGTGTACAAGGGCCGCGACTTCTTCTCGCGCGCGGAAATCCGCGATATGTTCGCCTATTTGTGGGTGCTGGAAAACCCGGCGGACGAACTGCGCCTGCGCCGCATCATCAACGTGCCCGCGCGCAAGATCGGCGACAAATCGGTCGAGACCGCGGCGCAGCTGGCGCTCGAAAACGGTATGCTGCTGTACGACGTGGTGCGCAACGCTTCGCAGTTCCCGGCGCTGTCGCGCGGCGCGGCGGCCATGGAGAAATTCGGCACGATGATGGAAAACCTGCGCCAGCAGCGCGCCTTCCTCTCGCTCTCCGAGCTGTACGACGAGCTGCTCGACAAAACCGGCTACCGCGCCGCGCTCGAGGAAAAGGGCGGCACAGAGGAACAGAGCCGCATCGAGCACATCGAAGAACTCAAGTCCTACATTGTAAACTATGAAAACGGCCACGACCAGCCCTCGCTTGCAGGCTTCCTGGAGGAAATGGCGCTGTATACGGACGCCGACCAGACCGGCGAGGACGAGGACGCGGTGCTCATGATGACGATGCACTCCGCCAAGGGGCTGGAGTTCCCGGTGGTGTTCCTTGCGGGCATGGAGGACGGGCTGTTCCCCGGCTTCCGCGCGATGGAGCGCGAGGAGGACATGGAAGAGGAGCGCCGGCTGTGTTATGTGGCGGTCACCCGCGCCAGAGAGCAGCTGTACCTGACCTGCGCAGAGCGCCGTATGCTGTACGGCCGCACGCAGTACGCGCATCCCTCCCGCTTTATCGACGAGATGCCGCGCGAGCTGCTGGACAGCAACATCGGCGACGCGCGCATGTTCCAGCAGGCCACCCAGCCCGACCCCGAACTGCCGCGCGCACAGGTGCGCCGGGCGCGGTACGTCTCGGCCGCGGCAGCCGCGCCGTCGTTCGCCTCCCCGGCCCGCGCGCAGAGCACGCCCCTGCCGGACTTCCCGGCGGGCTGCCGCGTGCGGCACAAGGCGTTCGGCGACGGCATGGTGGTGTCGGTCAAGCCCATGGGCAGCGACGCGCTGCTCGAAATCGCCTTCGACCAGAAGGGCACCAAACGGCTGCTGGCAAAGTCCGCGGCACAGTTTATGCACAAACTGGGATAAACAGAAAGAGCAGATCACAAGGGGTAAGCCCCATAGGTACACAATGTGGGCCTATGGGGCTTAAGCTGTATACGGGACAGATCAGTTAAGAACAGCTAGCCGGCGGGTTAGCCCCGTGGTTCTGCGCGATCCGCCGGCGAGCTTTCTGATCTACCTTCCGCAAGATAGCTGCCACCGGGCGCTTTCGCTCTGGAGCTCCACCATCCGGCGGTAGAGGCCGCCTTCGGCCATCAGTTCCGCCGGTGTGCCCTGCTGAGCCACATGGCCGCCCTCCAGCACTACGATCTTGTCCGCTCCCGCCACCGTGCGCATCCGGTGGGCGATGACCAGCACGGTCTTGCCCCGGAGCAGGCGGGAAAGGGCCGTCTGCACGGCGCTCTCGTTCTCCACGTCCAGACTGGCAGTGGCCTCGTCCAGCAGCACCACCGGCGCGTCCTTAAGCAGCGCCCGGGCGATGGAGATGCGCTGGCGCTCCCCGCCGGACAGGGTGGAGCCGTTTTCTCCGATCACCGTTTGATAGCCCTGGGGCAGCTTCCGGATGAACGCATCGCATTGGGCGGACTTCGCCGCCTGCAGCACTTCCTCGTCGGTGGCGCCCCGCCGGCCCAGGCGGATGTTCTCCATCACCGTATCCCGGAACAGCACCACGTCCTGGAACACCATGGAGCAGGAGCACAGGAGGGTTTCCGGGTCCACCGTGGACACGTCCGTTCCGCCCAGGGACACCTTCCCGCCGGTAACATCCCAGAACCGGGCTGCCAGCTTGCAGGCGGTGGACTTCCCGCCGCCGGAGGGGCCCACGAGAGCGGTCATGCTATTGGGGAACATCGAGAAGCTGATGTGGTGCAGCACCTCTTTGTCCTGGTAGGCAAAGGCTACATCATTGAACTGCACCTCCGGCTGGCCTGGCTGCGCTTGAGCCGGGATATGCTGTTTCCCTGTGTCCGGGAGCTCCGGCTCATCCAATACAGCCTCAATGCGGTCCAGGGCGGCGTTCATCACAGTCAGGCGGGACGCCTCGCCATAAAGCGCCTTGAGCGGCCCGAACAGGTCAAAGACGAACAGGAGGACGCCCAGCACATAGGCCAGAGAAAGGACACCGCTCCGCTCCAGAAAGACCGACAGGCCAAAAATCGCGGCAATCCCGATTCCATAAAGGACATTCAACCCCATGGTCCACGGGGTCATCTTCCGTTCAAAGGCGAGGGATGTATTTCTGGACCGCTTGAAATTGCCGGTCAGTTCTTCCGATTTCTCACCCAGCAGGTTATAGCTCTTGATGACCCCGATGCCCTCCACAAAGGACAGCACCGCGTCCGTCAGCCGTTCGCTCTGTTCCTGGCGGCCAGCGGCTTCCCGCAGGGAAACCTTGTTCATCCCTCTGGAAACCAGCCACGCCAGGATGGTCACAAGGGCCGCGATCAGGCCCAGCTGCCAATTCAGATAGAACATGAACCCCAGCAGGACCAGGGAGGACAGCAGATAGCTCATCATGTTGCCCAGCGTACTCATGGCAACTTCCTCAATAAACACCATATCGGTGCTGAGGACTGAACTGATTTTGCCGATGTTACCGGAAGTGAAGTAACCCATGGGCAGTTTACGCAGATGTCCGCCCAGCTCCATGCGCTTCTCGGCAAACATCAGGTAGCCCGCCGCGCTCTGGAGGCTGTCGCTGAGGTAGTGGACCAGCATCTGCACCAGCACGGCCGCCGTGAGGCCAAGACCCACATAGAGGCAGGTCTGTCCGGTCAATGTTCCGGCGGCAAAGCCGCTCAACACCACAAAGGCCAGGAAGATCGGCATTTTAGACAGGATCGACTCCACAAACGCGCAGGCAAAAGCGCCCTGAATACGCCCTTTATATGGACCAGCAAGTTTCAAAATCCTTGAAAACAGTGCAAACATTTAGTTCCCCTCCTTTGCGGTATGTATGTTCCATTCGGCGCTGTCCTGGGCCGCCTTCCACAGCTTTTGATATTCCGGGCAGGACTGGATCAGGTCCTGATGCTTTCCTGCCGCAACCAGTTTGCCGTGGTCTACGACGCAGATTTGGTCGGCGTTCATAATAGCAGGCAGCTTATGGGCGATAACAACCAGAGTCTTGTCCTTCACCAGTTCCGCAATCGCCGCCTCCATCTTCTCCTCGTTCTCGGGGTCA